>RFJV01000691.1 GCA_003694775.1 Chloroflexota bacterium
CAGAAGAGTACGGAGGAGCACTGGCAGTGGTTGGGCCGGCATTTTGGCCTGTCCGCTTCTGCCCTGGCCGAAATGCGCCGCGATTTTTTTGCCGGTGACGCGCTGAACCGGCCTCTGCTGGATTACGTGGCCCAACTGCGCCGGGCCGGCTACAAAACCGGTCTGCTGAGCAATTTTGGCGACAATGCCCGCCGCGTCTGGCGGGAGGTGTACCCGTTTATCGACCAGTTCGACGCCGCGGTCATCTCTGCCGAGGAGGGGATGATGAAGCCCGACCCGCGCATCTACCGGCTGGCCGCGGCCCGGCTGAATGTGGAGCCTGGCGAAGCGGTTTTTGTGGATGATTTCATCGAGAATGTGCGCGGCGCGCAGGCCGTGGGAATGCCGGCCATCCATTTTACCGGTACGGATGACGCCATCCGGCAGTTGTCTGCGCTGTTGGAGATTGGAGATTAGAGAATTAGAGACTGGAGATTAGAGATTGGAGATTGTCAGCTCTAAACTCTCCAACTCCCAAACTCCCAAACTCTCCAACTCACAAACTCACAAACTCACCAGGGAGGATTGTATATGACCGACATGCTGGTTAAGCTGTACACCTTGCCGCCGCTGGAGCCGGCGCTGGAAGCAACCCGGCAGGCCGGGGTTGAGGTCCGGCGGGCAATGGCCGCGGAGCGGCAAAAAGTGGTTCGTTGGGTGGAGACCACTTTTGATACCTACTGGGCCGGTGAAACCGCGGTCGCTTTTGCCCGCCAGCCGGTGACCTGCTTCATTGCCATAGCCGACGGCCAGCTGGTTGGCTTTGCCTGCCACGATGCCACCTGTCCCAACTTCTTTGGCCCCACCGGCGTGGACGACCGCTACCGGGGCCGGGGTATTGGCAAGGCCCTTCTGCTGGCCTGCCTGCACGACATGGCCGCGCAGGGCTATGCCTACGCCATCATCGGCGGCGTCGGCCCGGTAGAGTTCTATGCCCGCACCGTCGGCGCGGTCGAAATTCCGGATTCGACCCCCGGAATTTATCGCCAGGTGGTTTGAGGGCAAACCGGGCCGTCCACGAATACACGTATGGATGAACATCCTTCATCCTTCCGCCCTTCGCCTTCATCCTTTAGCTTCAGAGAGGAGTCCATCGATGAACGTACATGGCAAGCATTACCGCACCATCTGGCTCAAGCCGGATGACCCCGCGGTGGTGCAGATAATCGACCAGCGGCACCTGCCGCACCGCTTTGTCATTGAAGACCTGACCACTGTGGAGGCTGTGGCCCGCGCCATCAAGGATATGCACGTGCGCGGGGCCGGATTAATCGGCGCCACCGCGGGATTTGGAATGTACATCGCCGCCCTGACCGCACCGCGCGGGTCAGCAGATGCCTTTATGACCGCCCTGCGGCAGGCTGGCGAGCAGTTGAAAGCCACCCGCCCCACCGCGGTCAACCTGGAATGGGCGGTGAACCGCCAGCTTCAGGCCATCGAGGCCAGCGGAGGGGATATCGAGACCCGCATTGAAACCGCACTCCATACCGCCCAGGCCATCGCCGACGAGGACGCGGAATTCTGCCGCCGTATCGGCGAGCACGGCCTGCCGCTCATCCAGGCCATCAGCCAGCGCAAGGGGGGCGAGCCGGTCAACATTTTGACCCACTGCAATGCCGGCTGGCTGGCCTTTGTGGACTACGGCACGGCCACCGCGCCCATCTACGCCGCCCACGACCGGGGCATCCCGGTGCACGTGTGGGTAGACGAGACCCGCCCCCGCAACCAGGGCGCCCGGCTGACCGCCTGGGAATTGGGCCAGCACGGCGTTCCCCACACCGTCATCGCCGACAACGTCGGCGGGCATTTGATGCAGAACGGGCTGGTCGATATGGTCATCACCGGCACCGACCGCACCACCCGCACCGGCGATGTGGCTAACAAGATTGGCACCTATCTCAAGGCCCTGGCCGCCCGCGACAACGGCATTCCCTTTTACGTGGCTCTGCCCTCCTCCTCCTTCGACTGGCAGATACGGGACGGGGTGCGCGAAATCCCCATCGAACAGCGGGATGCCACCGAGGTCAAGCACATCCGCGGCCTGCACGAAGGCGAAATCAAGGAAGTCCTGCTGACCCCCCCGGACAGTCCCGCGGCCAACTACGCCTTCGACGTGACCCCGGCCCGGCTGGTCACCGGTCTGATTACCGAACGGGGTATTTGCCCCGCCTCCGAGGAGGGTATTCTGGGGCTGTACCCGGAAAAGAGGGAGCAACAATGAGCCAGCAGGAAGGTGTGGTCAAATTCCAACTGGAGTTCAAACCGGCACCGCCCTTGCCGTTCGACACCCTGGCGGAGCTGGACGCCTGGCGGCGCATCATGGTTCTGCTGGAGCTGATTGGGCAGTCCCCCGACCGGTACGGCGGCTACGGCTACGGCAATATCAGCCAGCGTATCCCGCCGTTCGACCTGCCGCCGGCCCAGCCGCGTTTTGTCATCACCGGCACGCAGACCGGCGGTCTGCCCCACCTGTCTGCCGGGCATTACGTCACCGTACTGGAATGCTATCCGGAGGAAAACCGGGTGGTGGCCGAGGGGCCAATCCGGCCCAGTGCGGAGTCGCTGACCCACTGGATGGTTTATACCCAGGACCCGCAGGCTCGCTGGGTAATGCACGCCCATTCGCCCCATATCTGGCGGCACGCCGCGGCCCTGAACCTGCCGGTGACCCGGCCAGACGTGCCCTACGGCACGCCGGAAATGGCCGCGGAAGTGGGGCGTCTCTTTGCCGAAACTGATGTCCAGGCGCGGGGTATCTTTTCGATGGGCGGGCACGAGGACGGCATCATCGCCTTTGGCCCCACTGCCGCCGCCGCAGGGATGGTGCTGGTCACTACCCTGGCCCAGGCAATGGCGCTGGACGCCCGGCAGAATAGGAGTCAGGCGTAGGGAGAACAGCCCAGAAATACCCAAGGGGCACAGGTGAAATTCCGGTGTCCGCCAATAAAACACAAATACACAAATGGGCCTGCACCGCCTATTCGTGTATTCGTGACAAATTCGTGGACGGCAGGCCGGGGCAGACCCCTGTGTCTGCCCCTACACCGCCGCTTGCCGGGTTTTAAAATATTATGTATACTTAAATCAGTGATGACCGGTCAGGAACACGTGGAAATCGTCTGTGGGTATACAGCTTCTCAGGATTGTCCGGAAACAAGCCCTCATGTGGCGGCTCATAGCCCTGGTGCTGGTCGGGGTGCTCTCCCTGGCGGGAAGCACGATTCATCCCCCCCGACC
>RFJV01000692.1 GCA_003694775.1 Chloroflexota bacterium
GGCGGTGAATACAACCTATTGGGTCACTGCGGGCAATGCCGTGGAGAACAGTTGCGGTACAAAACAGGGACTTTCCGTCAAAACGCAGTTTACTACCGGCTACACGCTGGCTATCAATGATGTCACCGTCACCGAGGGGGACAGCGGAACAACCAATGCCGTCTTTACCGTTACCCTGTCACCAGCCAGTGCCCAGACGGTGACCGTGAACTACAGCACGGCGGACAACACGGCCACCACCGCGGATAACGACTACGTAGCCGCCTCCGGGGTGTTGACCTTTGCCCCCGGTGTGACCACCCAGCCCATTACCGTGACCGTCAATGGGGATGTCAAATCGGAATCCACCGAGACCTTCCGGGTACTGCTCTCTTCGCCTACCAATGCCACGATTGCCGATGGGGAAGGTATCGGCACTATTTTACAGGATGTCGGAGGGTTGGCCGTGCCGGGCGGGCCGCACCGCATCTTCCTGCCGCTGGTCATCAAGGCCGCCCCGGCCTCCACCGCCGGGGCCGGTTTGCCGGTTCCCCCGCCGCGCCGCATGCCGCCCCTGTCTGCGCCCACGCCCACGGCCGTGGTTCAGCCGGAGACGACGGGCGTTCACCGTATTTATCTCCCCTTGATTATTCGCCAGCCGTGAAGTTGACCCCAGATACAGCCGGATAGATTTTTGCTACCGTTCCAACAGCCGGGCCAGCAGTTCTGCCTCGGTGGGGACACCCCGCAGATGGACCTGGCCGTCGATGAGGGTATCGGGGGTACTGCGGACGCGGCAGGCCGCGGCCAAGTCCGGCACTGCCACCGCGGATACGGCTTCGGCGCGGACAAGGGGGGATTCAAAGGCAAACCGGTGGGCCAGACTGGCCGCACGCGGGCACGAGGGTCAGGTGGGGGTGGTGAAGACCTGCACCCGCACCGGCCCGGACAGGCGGGCCAGCCCGCGGCGGGTCGCCGGGGAGAGACCGGAGTCGCCGCGCCCGGCTGTGATGATGGCCGAAACCAGGGCGGTCAGCTCCAGACCCAGCGGCGGGCCAAGAAAGGCCAGCTCGCGGTCGTCCATACTTTGGACGACCAGCCGGTCCGCGGGCGCGTCAGGCTGATGTTGAACCTCCAGGCTGAGGCAGGGGGTCAGCGACATTAAATCAGCCAGAGCCTGCATGGTGTCCGGCTCTGGCTGGTCAACCGCGGTGTAAATGGCCCGGACCGGGATAGTGACTTCTGCCAGCGCGGCTGTCAGCGCCCGGCCCGGATAAATCTTCAGCAGGGACATCCGTTTATCAGCGGCGGTTCAGCCGCGGGTTCAGCGCGTCCTGCAGGCCGTCTCCCAGCAGGTTAAAGCCCAGCACCACCAGCATAATCGCCAGACCGGGGATAAACACCAGGTGCGGCGCGGTGAAAACCTGGTTGCGCTCCGCGCTGACCATCAGACCCCACTCCGGCGTGGGCGGCTGGGCGCCCAGCCCCAGGAAGGACAGGGCGGCCACTTCCACAATCGCCGTGCCGATGCCCAGCGTGCCCTGTACAATCAGAGGGGTAATGGCGTTGGGCAGGACATCCCGGAACAGGATGCGCATTGGCGGAACGCCCAGGGCGTAATCGGCCAGAATGAAATCCTGTTCCTTCACCCCCAGCACGCTGGAGCGAATGACGCGGGCATAGGCCGGAATGGTGACAATACTGATAGCCAGCAGGGCATTAATCAGACCCGGCCCCAGCACCGTCACGATGGCAATGGCCAGAATCAGGGCCGGAAAGGCCAGAAAGACGTCCATCAGCCTCATAATAACATTATCGACCCAGCCGCCCAGAAAGCCGGCCACCGCGCCCAGGATGGTACCGGTGATGATGGCGATGGTGACCGCGGCAAACCCCACGGTCAGCGACAGGCGGGCGCCGTACACAACCCGGCTGAAAAAGTCGCGGAAATTGGCGTCAACACCGAAAATGTGCTGGGGCTGGTCCGCAGGACAGCCCAGCATATGGATGCAGGGCGCGGAGCGTTTCTTGATACCTTTTTCCACGCCGATGAGCTGTTGTTCCGGGTCGAACGGGGCAATGACCGGGGCAAAGGCGGCGACCAGGGCCAGGGCCAGGAGGATAACCATCCCCAGAACGGCGGATTTTTTCTGAATCAGATGGCGGATGGCGTCCTTGTACAAACTGCTGGGTTCTTTGGTGGTCAGCGTGGGTGCGGCAATGGTTGTGGTTTCTGCAGTCATGGTTTTTCCCCTAACTTAACCGGATTCGCGGGTCGAGGAAAGCGTAGGAAATATCAACGATGAGGTTGATAAAGACAAAGCCCACGGCAATAATCAGGGTAAATCCCTGGACGATGATGTAGTCGCGGGCAGTAATGGCTTCAAACAGGGTGCGGCCCAGGCCGGCCAGGTTGAAGATGGTTTCGGTCAGCACTGCGCCGGCCAGCAGGTAGCCCAACTGCAGGCCCACAATGGTGACCACCGGCAGAAGGGCATTGCTCAAGCCGTGCCGGAAAACAACTACCACTTCGGCCAGCCCCTTGGCCCGGGCCGTGCGAATGTAGTCCAGGCTCAGCACTTCCAGCAAGGCCGAGCGGGTGATGCGGGCGATAATTGCCAGCGGAATGGTACCGACAGCCACCGCCGGCAAAATCAGATGCTTGAGTGCATCGCCCAGGGCGGTCCAGTTAGCCGTTATCAGGGCGTTGATGATGTTCAGGTTGGCGATGAATGATACAAAGCTGTACAGGCTGGTTTCCGGGTCTACCGACCAGCCCCAGACTTCAAAAAACGGTGGGTTGCTGATACCAGAGGTCAGCCGCCCGGAAGGGGGTAGCTGGAGGAAGGTGTCCTTGAGCAGGAGGGCAAAGACATACTGGAGCAGTAGCCCCAGCACAAAGACCGGAATCGAAATACCGATATTGGCCCCAATCATCGTTGCCACATCGATGGCGGAGTTGTGCCAGTAGGCGGATACAACCCCCAGGATGACGCCCAGAATGGTGGCAAAAATCATCGCTGAAATCGCCAGCTCAACGGTGACCGGCAGGCGTTCGACAATGATGTCAATCACGGGCCGGCCAAAGCGGAACGATTCGCCCAGGTCGCGGTCGATGACAATCTGCTTGAGATAGATACCAAACTGGATGGGGATAGGTTCGTTGAGACCGTTGCGTTCCATGAACGCGTCGCAAATTTCATCGGTGGCGCGTTCCCCCAGCACCGCCCGGCAGGGGTCTCCCGGAATGACGCGGGCCAGGGCAAAGGTGGCAAAGAGAATGCCAATGAGGACGGGGACGGCGAGAACAACTCGACGGACTATGTATTCAGTCATTCAGCGGCTGTACCTCCATTGCGCATTATGACAAACAAGTAAGCGGGACAACGGTTTCCCGTTGCCCCGCCTATTTTACACCAAAACTTCTGCTTTGCGAAATACGGGTAGAGTCGTTGCCGACAACGACTCTACCCGCCATACTTATTCGGCGTTCTTGAAGGCGCCAAAGAAGGCGCTGAAGTAGGTGAAGTTGCCGTCCCGTCCGGTGTGGAGCGGGCTGGCGGCATCCCACTGGGCCTCAAAGCTCTTGATGACGTCCTGAGCA
>RFJV01000693.1 GCA_003694775.1 Chloroflexota bacterium
ACGAGGAAGGCTGGCTCTATGTGGACGAGGACGAGGCGGAAGATTTTCCGGAGGAGGCCCGTCCGCGGGGCAGTGTGCGCCGGACCCTGGCCGGATGCCTGACCCTGCTGGTGGTGGTCGGGCTGGTGTTTGGGGCCATCGGCGCATTGGGAGCCTACCAGGGACTGAAGGAGCGTTCGGCGCGGGTGCAGGCCGAGGCGCTGACCCACTACCAGAAGGGACAGGAGCACCTGGCAAACGATTCGCTGGACCTGGCCATTGCCGAGTTCGAAATGGCTCTGAGCCTCAATCCCAACCTGCTGGAGGCCCGGCAGGCTCTGCGGCAGGCCCAGGAGGCGGCCCAGGCCCGGCCTACCCCCACCTCGGAAACCCGCACCGCGGCCGCGGTTTCCCTTCTGCAGGCCGCCGAGGCCCAGGTAGAACAGCAGAACTGGCCCGAAGCGGTCAAAACCCTGTCCGACCTGCGCTCACTGGACCCGGATTTTGAGCCGGAGCGGGTGTCTGACCTGCTGTTTACGGCCAACTACAATCTGGCCCTCAGTCTGCTTGCGCCGGACAGTCTCGAAGAGGCGGTGGGCTATCTGGAAGCGGCCCTGTCTGCCCAACCCGATAATGCCGACGCGGCCGCAGAACTGGACCGGGCACTGCTGTATCTGCGGGCACGGCAGGCCCAGGTAGACAATCCGCGGGCCGCTGTCCGTCTGTTTGGACAGCTTTACTCCACCTATCCGGAGTATCTGGATGTGCCCACCCGCCTGGCGCAGAGCTACGCCGCACTGGGAGATGCCCTGATTGATGCCGGTCAGTGGTGCGAAGCCGAAACGCAGTTTGCCGAAGCCATCCGCATCCAGCCATCCGACGCGCTCAAAAGCAAGGCCGACCTGAGCGCCCGGCGCTGTGAGGCCCTGGCTCAGACAGAATCTGCTCCTTCCCCCGCGGCGACCCGCCCGCCGTCCGCAGTGCCCGGCACGCCGGACAGCGCCACCCCAACCGGGCCGGCAACGGAGGAACCGGTCGCCGGCGGCGGGTCAGGCCGGATATTCTTTTCGGCCTACAACCGGAATGAATCACGGTGGGAAATCCTGGCCGTTCCGGCCACCGGTGGAACGCCGCAGTTGGTGGTCGCCAACGGCACTATGCCCGCGGTCAGCCCGGATGGCCGTCTGCTGTTGTACCGCTCCGAGTCTCCTGATTCGGAAGGGCTTCACATTTTCGACCTGACTGCCGGCGAAGACCAGCGGATTACCATTTTCCGGCAGGATATGCTTCCCCGCTGGGGCGGCAGTACGCAGGACTTTCTCTTTACCGCCCAGGAACCGGCAACCGGACGGTGGAAAATTCAGCGCGGCTTTGCCGACGGCAAGGGCGAACCGGAAATCCTGCGGGATGGCCGCACGCCCGACCGCTCGCCCGACGGCCGGCAGATAGCCTACCAGGGCACCGACCCCGGCGGCAACAACCCCGGCCTGTACCTGGTTCCCTTTGGCGGCGGCGACCCTGTCCGTTTGACCAATCATGAGAGCGACCGCTCTCCGGCTTTCTCGCCGGATGGGGCGCAATTGGCCTACATGTCCACCCGGAGCGGCAACTGGGATGTTTTTGTGGTCAGTACGGCGGGCAGTCAGCCGCGGCAGATAACTACCGCCCCCGGCAACGACGGTCTGCCGGTCTGGTCGCCGGATGGCACGCGGCTGGCCTTTGTTTCGGACGAAGGGGGCAGTTGGGCTATCTACACCATCAGCGCCGAGGGCGGCGAGCCGGTCCGGGTGACCGCCTGGGATGGCATCAACCGGGAATCGTGGCTGTTGGCTCAAATCTGGTGGGGACCGTAAGGTTCGAGATGAAGTTGGTTTTCCGGACAGGTTTTGAGGGAGAAAAAATTTGATTTTTCGGCCAAATTGGGTTATACTATTCGGCGTGATAGGGGAAAAAGCGGGGTGTAGCTCAGCCCGGTTAGAGTGCTTGGTTTGGGACCAAGAGGCCGGCGGTTCAAATCCGCCCACCCCGACTGGCGGGGCGCACGTCGCTCCCCATCATCAACAGCATACCATTTTTGTGATGCGGGCATAGCTTAGGGGTAAAGCTCTGGCCTTCCAAGCCAGCTACACGGGTTCGAATCCCGTTGCCCGCTCTTTTTATGGGCCCTTAGCTCAGTGGTTAGAGCGGCCGGCTCA
>RFJV01000694.1 GCA_003694775.1 Chloroflexota bacterium
GCCCGTTTTCCGGAAATGGCGGTGATTTTTGCCAGCGATTACCCCGACCCCACTCTGGAAACCGACCTGGTTCAGCAGTATCCGTGGAGCCGGTTTTTCCATCCCCCGTATACGCCGAACCGGCTGGAAGAACTGCTCGATGTACTGGGCGAGGACCAGATTATCCCGCCGGCCATCCTGCCCAAAGTTCGCTTCCCGGTCCGGATTAAAATTACCCTCCCGTATGTCGTTCTGGCCCTGATTCTGGCAGTGGCCGCGGCCTATGTTGCCAGCCGGGTCTTGCTGGATACCATCGAAGAGCGCTTTACCAACCAGCTCATTGAAGCCGGTAAAATGGCCAGCGACTGGATGGTTCAGGAAGAGGAACGTCGCCTGGAGACGATTCGCCTGATTGCCAATACCCGCGAAGTTCCCGAAGCCGTCACAGCCGGCGATGCGGAAAAGCTTCGGGAAATTATTTTACCCATTGCTGTCAACTCTCAGGAAGAAGCCGTAGAAATCCTCGATAAAACCGGTGTTGCCGTCCTCTCCCTCAGACACCGTGCCGGAGGCCGGCTGGAGGAGTACGAGTCCTCGCGCGGGGAGGTCATTTTTGGACAGCTTGATTTTGTACAGAATGTCCTGGCCGGGCGCACCGACCTGGGCCGGGACAAGTATGCCGGCCTGACCCGGCTTCCCTGGGGCGATTTTCTCTACATTGCCGCCCCCATCAAAAATGATGATGGTCAACTGGTCGGTGCGGTCATGGTTGGTAAGTCGCTCGACACGCTGGTTCGCCAGATTCGGCAGGACACGCTGGCCCACGTTTCCCTGTATGACTTCAACGGGCGACCCCTGGCCTCCACGTTCGTGGTTCAGCAGGACAACCTTTTGGCCGTGTCGCCGGAACTGGTAGCCGATGTGCTGGCTCGCCAGGACCAGGAAAGCCTCCGCCGGCGCATGGAGGTAGCCAGCATCAAGTACAGCGAACTGATGGGACCGTGGGAAGTCCGAAAAGTAGCTCTGGCAGACGAACTGCACGATACAGACCTGGGTGTTCTGGGCGTGGCCCTGGCCGAAACCTTCCTGGCCCGCCCCAGCCAGATTACGCGCCTGCAGGTCTTCCTGCTGACCGTGGTGGCTTTCCTGCTGGTCATTGCCCTGGGTGTTTATCTGGCTAACCGGATTACCCATCCTCTCCTGCGGGTGGTGGAAGCTTCTTCCAAAGTGGCCGAGGGCAACCTGGATGTTCAGGTCCAGCCCGAAGGAAGCGACGAAATTGCCGTCCTCGCCCATTCCTTCAACTATATGGTCTCCGGTTTGCGGGAGGGGAACGTTTACCGTGACCTGCTGGGCCGGACCGTCTCTCCGGAAGTGCGCGAAGAACTGCGCCGCAGTTTTGCCCGCGGCGAAATCAAACTGCAGGGTCAGGAAGCTGTGGCTACTGTTTTGATGAGCGACATCCAGCGCTTCACCACCCTCTCCGAGGCCGAAGACCCGACCACGATTATGAGCTGGCTCAACGAATATTTTGGTGAGATTGTACCGGTCATCACCCGCCACGGCGGCGTCATCAGCAAGTTCGAGGGGGATGCCGCACTGGCCTTCTTCGGCATTCTGCCTCGCCTGCTCCCCCCCGATGAGAGCGCCTATCAGGCTTGCGAGGCCGCCCTGGAAATGCTGGATGCCGTTGAGCGCCTGAACGAGCGGCGCCAGCGCCGGGGAGACCCACCCCTCATCACCGGCATTGGCATCAATACCGGCCCGGTTACGGCCGGTGGGCTGGGCAGTGAGGACCGGGTTCAGTACACCATCATCGGCGATACCGTCAACACAACAGCCCGGCTGGAAGGTTTAACCCGCCAGTTTGGCGAGACCAGCTCGGCGGTTATCAGCCAGCATACCCTGTTTGCCCTGCGCGACAAACGGCATGCCTTTGTGCTGGAGTCTCTGGGCGTGCATAACGTCAAAGGAAAAGAGGAACAACTGCTGGTTTATCGCCTGGCCGGACGCAAGGAAACTGCCACCCAATCCTCAACACTCAGTGCGGCTGAGCCAGCCTGACCCGTACCGCACCGGGACAGGTTGGGGACAGTTTCGTGATACCGCTGGACCGTATGACTATCTCACGCCGACGTCGTAGCGAAGCACCTCAACAATTATTGTGGCGTATCCTGCTGGTTCTGATTCCGCTGGCCGGCGTGGTCTGCCTGATTGGTGTCCTGTTTGGACAGAATTTTATCGAGGCCTCACCGGTTGAGCCGGTGCCGGTCAACCTCCACTCGGTTCTTGAGGCCGACTACAGCGCCAGCAATGTACCGCCCCAACTGCCGTCCGTGCGGCTGGACCTGATATGGGACATGATTGCCGACTACGAACCGGGCGCCGACATCGCATCCCGGCGCGAGGCGGTCCTCTCCAGCCTGCTGACCCCCGTGCCCGTGGTGACCCGTCCGGCCTGCGAGGGCGTCTACGTGATTGAAGCGGCGCGGGATGCCTGGGTGGTTTCGGATTCGCCGGCCGACC
>RFJV01000695.1 GCA_003694775.1 Chloroflexota bacterium
CACAATCATCCCTCTGCCTCCCAGTCGTCTCCGATGGGTGACAGGACATCACCTACGACGGCGGTCTGGCGGAGCTGTTCTAATTTTTCGCGGGCCGCGGCCATAGCAAAGTGGGGCGGCACCAATCTGGCGATTTCTACCCCGCGAGAAGTCACCACAATGACCTCACCTTCTTTGGCCTTCTGCAGAAAATGGGTTAAATGGGCGCGTAATTCACTGACTCCAACACTCAGCATCATACGTTCTCCTGCCAAAAGTATCTGTACAGCTAAATTGTACAATTATTCTCTCAAGAATTCAACCCCAAAAATTCCAGCAGTGCCGCCCACGCCCGAAAATCGGGGATGATGAGATGCGCGCCGGAGCGGATGAGCCGGCGGCGTTTGCCGGCATCGATACCTTGCCGTTCGGCCTCGTTGCTGGCGACACCCACCGCCAGCCCGCCGACTGCGGCCACGTTTGCGGTTTCTACCGGCCCATCGCCAAAGGCGACCAGCTCCGGGCCGGCCAGGCCATTCTGGTGCAGAATATGGTCGATGGCCTGCTGTTTGGAGAAACCCGGTGTCCCATCTTCCGGGCCGTAGATAGCTTCAAAGAAGCGGTCCACGCCGAGCAAGCGGGCCTCGGCAACCACGTCGGCCCGGTCGGTGCCGCTGAGCAGGTCGCAGGGGATGCCGCGGCTCTGCAGGGCGGCCAGAAAATCGACCACACCGGGGACCAGCAGGGAATCGGCGCGGCGCGGGTTCTGCTCCAGGGCGGTCAGCCGGTGCTGGATGTTCTGCCGCAGGCGAGCCAGGTAGTGCTGTTTGTAGGCCCGTGGGTCGCCGGGCGTTCCACCCCGACGGGCGATTTCATCGGCCAGGCAGGTCATCTGGGCCAGGATAGGCTGTCCTGTGGTCCGGGCGACTAGGTCGGCGCAGAAATGGGCCATATCCGTGCCGTTTGAGGGCAGGTCGCGGCGGAGGATGTCGAGCATAGCGGCCACCATCACCTCCGGCCAGCCTTGCCGGATGAGGGAGACCGTGCCGTCAAAATCGAACAGGGCGCGGCGGAACGGCCCGCGCGGCGCGTCGGGCCGGATGATTTCAATTGGAGATAGAGAGATTGGGAGATTGGAGATTGGGAGATTGCTCATTTGCTTTTGATGCCTCATGATGAAAGTTGACGAATGACCAACGACGGACGACCAACGACTGCCGGTTATCCGGCTACCTGCTCTGCCAGGGCGACTGCACCCCACAGCGGGGCATCGTCGGTGAAGGCGGCGGGTACGATATTTACGCTGATTTCG
>RFJV01000131.1 GCA_003694775.1 Chloroflexota bacterium
GCGTGGTACAGGCCGTACAGAATGCGCATCAGGGTGGTTTTGCCGGCCCCGTTTTCGCCCAGCAGGGCATGGATTTCGCCTTTACGCAGGGTAAAGTTCACCCGGTCGTTGGCAACAACCGGACCAAACCGCTTGTAGATATTCCGCATTTCAACGGCGTAAACGTTGGGAGTATTGTTCACCGGGCTTTCCTCAAAAACAGTTTATAGTCTTGTATAATGAGCAACCGGCCGGTTGTCCGGCGGATTCTTAGCCGGGCCGGGTACAGAATTTATGACTGCTGTTCCGGCCCAAAAACAGGATAGCTCACCGCGGCCTGCTGGGCCGCGGTGAGCAGTATATTGGTTAAAAGAGAAAATTACTTGGCCGCCTTGGAGGATGCGGGGGGCTGGGCCTCGTCGATGTCGACACGGAACAGGCCCTTGAGAATTTCCTCTTCCCTGGCCTTTACCATATCAATCAGGTCCTGCGGAATGCCGCCCTTGACCTCGGTGTTGATGGGGGCCAGAGACGCGCCGCCCTTGGCCATCATGCTGAAGTCCTTCAGGTCCTGGGCGGTGTAGGTCCCACCGGCCACCTGGCTGATGATATATTCAACGGTGGGGTTCATGTTCCACACCGGACTGCTGACCACGTATTCCGGAGCCAGTTCTTTCTGGTCGCTCATATTGCCGAAGGCGTAGAGGCCGTTTTCTGCCGCGGCTTCGATAACGCCAAAGCGCTCGGCAAAGAGCACATCCGCGCCGGCATCAATCTGGGCCAGGGCGGCTTCCTTGGCCGCGGCCGGGTCGAACCAGCTGTTGATGAAGGTTACTTTGACATCCACATCCGGGTTGACCGCTTCTGCCCCGGCAATAAAGGCATTGACGATGCGGTTCACTTCCGGAACCGGGAACCCGCCGACGACACCCACAACATTGGTCTTGGTCAGGCCGCCAGCCAGCATACCGCACAGGTAGGCCGGCTCGTGAATCCAGTTGTCGAACACAGAAAAGTTGGGTTCAGCCGGGCCGCCACCGGAACCGAACACGAAAGCAATTTCGGGGTAATCCGCGGCCACACGGCGCACAGCTTCTTCGTTGCCAAAGGCGTCGCCAAAGATAATGTCGGGCTTGGATTCCTCGGCCACTTCGCGCAGGATGCGCTCCATATCACCGGCATAGCCGATGTCATCGGTGTAGCTGTACTTGATTTTGCCTTCTTCCTGGGCCTTGTTCAGGGCGGCGTGGATAACACCGTCCCACGGCTCTTCGATGGCGGTCGCATACGCCCCAAAGACTTCCAGGGGCAGTTCCTTGCCCATACTGGGAGCCGCAACCTCAACGGTAACGACTTTCTCCACCTCCTGGGTAACAACCTTCTCCACCTCTTGGGTGACAACCTTCTCCACCTGTTCCTTGACTACTACCGTCTCCACCACGGTAACGGTTTCCGGCGTGGGCGCAGGGCCGCACTGGGCCGCCAGCAATCCCAGTACCAGCAGTGCCAGGAGAACAAAAATCAGTTTCTTGTACATCAGCTAACCCCTCCTTTGGTTTTTTTAGGAAAAACATTGACCCCAACAATTTGTGCAGGTATTTTCCCGGCTCACCACCCCCTTTCAGCTCACCAAAAACAGTTTGGTTACGAAAATAGGGCAGAGCAAAGGTTGCCTGATACTGATACCGGCAACGATTGCCTTTTAATCCTGTCGAAGCCTCTTCACCGTTGAATATCGCCGAAGCCAGACTAAATTTTATACAACGCTTCGGGTTTTGCGAACTTTTGCATTTGAGGAAAATGCGGTATAATTTGGGCCTGTACCCCATAGTATAAAGAGATTTTTGCAGATGACAAATATGGGGACTTCAGGTTAACATATCTCAGCCGGTATACCGTGCGCCGCTGTTTGCCGGCTGTTCCGAATCACTCAATTTGCTGACACTTGAATGACGACACACACTTTGCGAGGGAGCAAATGGACCTGATTATTCGCCGGGCAACGGTACGCGGATACCCCAAACCGGTAGATATTGCCATTGATGGGGGACAGATAGTGCGCATTGCCCCCCGCGTAGACAGTCAGGCTGAGACAGAAATCGATGCCGCCGGGCGTCTGGTGACCGAGTCGTTTGCCAATCCGCATCTGCACCTGTGCAAGGTGTATACCCTGCAGATGATGGACGAGGTGGCCCTGAAGAATTACCACGGCGAGGGTATGGGCAAGGCGATGTCGGCTATTGAGCTGGCGGCGCGGGTCAAGGAGCAGTACAACCGGGCGTGGATAATCCGGAATGTGCGCCGTGCCGTAGCCCAGGCGGCCATCTACGGCAATACCCACATCCGGGCCTTTGCCGATGTGGACCGCAAGGCCCGGCTGGAGGGGGTGCTGGCGCTCATTCAGGCCCGCGAAGAGTTCAAGGGCATTGTTGACCTTCAGGTGGTGGCCTTTGCTCAGGACGGCATTGTCCGCGAGCCGGGCGCGGCAGAACTGGTCCGCCAGGCGATGGAAGCCGGCGCGGACGTGGTCGGCGGTATCCCCTGGATTGAGTACACCGAAGCCGACGAACAACAGCATATTGACGTTATTTTTGCGCTGGCCGCGCAGTTTGACAAGCCGGTCTCTATGCTGGTTGACGATGCCGGAGACCCCGGTCTGCGCACCCTGGAAAAGATGGCCGTCAAAGCCATCCGGCAGGGGTGGCAGGGCCGGGTGCTGGCCCATCATGCCCGCGCCATGTCCATGTATCCCAAGCCTTATCTGCAGAAAGTCGCCGCCCTGCTCAAGACGGCGCAAATGGGGGTCGTTACCGACCCGCATACCGGACCGCTCCATGCCAGAGTGCGCGAACTGCTGGAAGAAGGGGTGCTGGTCTGTCTGGGGCAGGATGACATTTCCGACGCTTACTATCCCTTTGGCCGGAATAATATGCTGGAAGTCGCCTTTCTGGCGTCCCATCTGCTCTGGATGACCACCACCGGGGAGATGGAACAGCTTTACCGGATGATAACTGTCGACGCGGCCCGGGCGATGGGCATTGCCAACTTTGGTTTGCAGGAAGGCGGCGCGGCGCATCTGGTCGTGCTGAACGCGCCCAACGTGCTGGAAGCTCTGAGGTATCACCAGGCGCCGGCAGTGGTGGTCAGCCACGGAAAAGTGGTAGATACCCAGGCAATGGAAGCAGTAATCCGGGAAAACCAACCGGATTAGGAAAAAAGGGAACCACGTCTACCGGTTTGGGAGACGAAGTTTCGCCACATTATTCAATCCAAAATCTCAATAAAGAGGAAAAAAGATGCAATCCAAATCACTTTCCGGTATTCTTAACCAGTCTGTCCTTTATAAAGTTGGAGCGGTAATTACTTTTGCCGCCATCACGGCCCTGACCGCCCGCATTACCATCCACCTGCCGTTTTCCCCCGTGCCCATCACCCTGCAAACGCTGGCCGTGGTGCTGTCGGGGCTGGTGCTGGGGGCACGCGGCGGTGCGCTGGCGCAGTTGTCCTACCTGGGGATGATTGCCACCGGCCTGCCCGTCGACGCCAACGGCGTGGGTGCGGCGGCCTTCTTTGGCCCCACGGCCGGCTATCTGGCCGGCTTTGTGGTTGCGGCCTTTGCCGCCGGCTGGCTGGCCGAACGGCTGGCCCCGCGCACCTGGTGGGGCTACTTTGTGGCCGCCCTGGCCGGCGTGGTGGTGCTTTTTGCGGTCGGCGCGAGCTGGCTGGCGGTTATGCTGGGAAGCTGGCAGAAAGCATGGCTGTTCGGCGTGGCGCCGTTTATCCTGGTTGACCTGCTGAAAGCCGCGATTGCCGCCGGCGTGGCCGAAAGCGGTAAGCGGTTGTTTGTGCGGTAAATAATAGGTCCTCGCTGGGGAACTTTACCGGCTGTTCAGGTATCAGGGGCGGCGCATATGCCGCCCCTGAATAATTATGAACCTTAAAAATGCCGGAGCAGGCTTGACATTTCCACCAAATTCTTTTATGATACCGGTATAGAACATATTTTCGTGTCCACTCAGCCGTCCACGAATAAAACACGAATTCACGAATGATTAACGCCGCGGGCGATGCCGGTGAGTAGGACGACATTTATGTCGTCCCCCGGCAAATATTATCCGGTGTGAATTGACGGCCTGTTCCTGCCAGGGGGATGGATTACCGCCGACCATTCGTGTATTCGTGAAAAATTCGTGGATGGCTGAGCAGTTACATATTTTCTCACTATTTACCAAAGAAAGGCAGTATCTCATGTACCA
>RFJV01000696.1 GCA_003694775.1 Chloroflexota bacterium
CAGATTTTCACGACGCGCACCGGCAAACCTACGGCTACGCCAGACCGGACGCGGCAGTGGAGGTGGTCAACCTGCGTCTGCGGGCCGTGGGACAGACACCCCGTCCGGCCCTGCAGAAGACTCATCCACAGGCAGACACTCCCCCGCCCGCGCCGTTCGACCGGCGACCGGTGGTGCTCCGGCAGGGGATACAGGAGACACCTTTCTACCACGGGGCCGGCCTGCGTCCGGGCCACCGGGTTCCCGGACCGGCGGTGATAGTCCACCCGGACACTACAGTTTTTCTGGACACGCCCGACCGGCTGACGGTGGACGCGTACCATAATCTTGTCATTGAGGTTGGTGCTGATGGAATATCTTGAAATTGCCGTTCCCAATATCGACGGGGAAGCCGCGGAGGCGGTTTGCGAGCTGTTCAACCGGTACGGGCACGGCGGCGCGGTAATGGAAGCCGCGGCCCCGGCCTTCGACCGGGTGACCGTCCGCACCGTCATCCCGGCAGATGACCAGGCCCGGCGGGAGCACATCGAGATGATGCTGGCCCTTATTGGCAAGGCGTTGCCCCACGGACTGCCCGCGCCGCAGTTTACCCGCATTGGCGAAACCGACTGGGCCACCGCCTGGCGGGAACATTTTCAGACCATCCGGATTGGCCGGCGGTTTGTCATCAAGCCAAGCTGGCGTGAATACACGCCGGTGGAAGAGGATATAGTGATTGAAATCGACCCCGGTCTGGCCTTTGGAAGCGGCCTGCACCCTACCACCCGGCTGTGCCTGGAAATCTTCGAAACGATGGACTGGGCCGGGCAAGAGCTGTTCGATGTGGGCACGGGGTCCGGCATACTGTCCATTGCCGCGGCCAAACTGGGGGCGCGGCGCATCCGGGCGGTCGATATTGATGAGGTGGCGGTGCGGGTGGCGCAGGAAAATTTTGCCCGCAACGGCCTGGCGGATAACCCGTCGCTGGTGGTGGAAACCGCGGTGGGGTCTGCGGTGGACGCGGGCGGGCGGCGCTGGCCCGTGGTGGTCGCCAATATCCTGGCGAATATCCTGCTGGAGCTTATGCCCCACCTGGCCGCGGCCACTGCCGCAGACGGGCGGCTGGTGCTCAGTGGAATGATTCTGGAGCAGGAAGCGGAAGTGACCGCCGCGGCCGCGGCACAGGGGCTGGTGGTGGTCGACCGCCGGCAGGAAGAGGACTGGGTAGCCCTGGTAGTGCAGAGAAAGGAGGCGTAGATGGCCCACCGGTTCTTTATTCCCCCGGAATGCATCACCCCACCGACCGTTCAGCTTCCGCCGGAAACGGCCCGGCAGGTGCGGACGGTTCTGCGAATGCAGGCCGGGGATGAAATCATCGTGCTGGACGATACCGGGCTGGAGCGCACCGTCCGGCTGACGCAGGTCAGCAAGGAGCAGGTGCGGGGCGAAATTACCGGGCGGAGACGGTCGCCAGGGGAGCCGGCGGTGGAGGTTCTGCTGTACCAGGCCACCCTGAAAGGGCAGAAGTTTGAGCTGGTGCTGGAAAAAGGCACCGAGCTGGGGGTCAGCCGGTTTACGCCGGTGATTTGCCAGCGCTCTGTGGTGCGCGACGCGGCCGCGGTGGAGAAAAAGTACGACCGCTGGCAACGCATCATCCGGGAAGCGGCGGAGGTCTGCGGCCGGGGGCGACTGCCGCGGCTGGAGCGGGTTATGTCGCTGGAAACGGCCCTGCGGCATGCCGTCTATGCGCCGGTCCGGCTGATGTTCTGGGAAGCCGGCGGAGAGGTCAGCCTGAAGACCGTTCTCCAAACCGAACGGCCGCGGCGGATTGCCGTTTTCATCGGGCCGGAGGGAGGATTTGCCCCGGAAGAGGTAGCCCTGGCCCGGCAAACGGGCTGTCAGGTAGTGGGGATGGGCCGGCGCATTCTGCGCGCCGAAACCGCGGGTGCGGTGGCAGTGGCGGCGATTTTCTACGAGCTGGACGAGTGGGGCGTGCCGGCGGGGGAGTCGTCGCCCAGGTAGCGGTACTGGTCATCGAACTGCCATTCCGGGATGGCCTCCAGCTCCACTTCCACACGGGGGTTGGTCGGCGCGATGCGCTTGACCAGGTGAATATCCACCACCCGGTTATCGTTGACGCCCAGGGCATCGAGAATGGCGTCCTGGGTAATCTTGAGGCCGCCGTCAAGGTCGCGGCGGAGCGGTGTTTCAAAATAGAAGTCCAGAAACAGGCCCACCCAGCCCTGCCGGAGGGCCTGGATGAAGGCATCGGTAATCACCTCGTCGACCCGCAGGCGGTGGATTTTCTGTTTGACGACCCGCTTAAAGGCCGCATGCTCCTTCGACAGCACCCGCCGCCGGCCAACCTGGGTGTACTGGCTGTTCACCCCCGGCGGCAGGGGCAGGGTAAACCGGACCCGCTGGATGTCGGTCATTTTACACCTCACACCTGACTCCCTACCCCATCATTCTAGCACACCTGTTCGCAAAAGACAACCGTTTGGAGGGTTGTTTTTTTTCTCGAAATCCGTGTATAATGGAGCATATCCAATAAACATTCTGGAGGCGTAACAATGGCGCAGTCATTCTTTCAGAAAATTGAAACCCTGATTAAGGCCAACCTGCACGCAATGGTCGATAAGGCCCTGGAGAGCAATTCGGTGGCGGTGCTGGATGAATACATCCGGCAGGCCGAGGATAACCTGGACGACCTGGAAGACGCGCTGGTCACCATCAAGGGGCAGGTCAAAACCCTGAAGCGCAAATACGAAACCTTCCGGGCCGAAGCCGAAGCACTGGACCGGGATATCGACCGTCTGCTCAAACTGGGCAAGGAGGACCTGGCCCTGGCCGCGCAGAACCAGTACAACACCAAAATAGACCTGGCCGAAGAGTACCGCAAGCAGTACGAACAGCAGAAAGCCGAAGCCGACCGCCTGGCCGATGCCCGCCTCAAACTGGAAGCCCGACTGCGCGCCATCAAACAGGAGCGGGAACACGTTATCGGTCTGCTGGAGCTGGCCAAGACCAAAGAGATTGCCGCCCGCAGTATGAAATCGCTGGATGCGCTGGAAGGCGTGGGCGATTCCGATATTGCCCGCGTGGCCGACAAAATCCGTGAGCGGCTGGACCGGGCCGATGCGGAGGTGGAAATGCGCACCACCCGTCTCAGCAGTCAGATTGACGAGGTGCTGGGCAAGGACAAGCTGATGAGCCAGCTGGCCGAACGCCGCCGCCGGCTGGGTCTGGAAGTCGACGAGGAGGCCGAAGCGGCAGACAGTTTATAGGGAGATTGGAGAGACGACATTAATGTCGTCCTACTTACCAGCAGAGCCTGTAGCATTAATTATTCGTAACTGTTCAGGCCAAGAGAAAAATCCGGTAAAGTATCATCAATTCCAGCCATCTCACGTAAAACGTAACCCGTAATTTTCCGTTCTTACGGGTTACGTTTTACGCCTGATTGTCGAAAAAAGGACCAATTCAAGAAATAGTGTTCCCAAGTCCTGAGCAGTTACTACGAATACACGAATGAACCGCGGGGCAAACATTCGGGTATTCGTGTTCTATTCGTGGATGGCTGAGATACATCAAAATTCCGTAAACGGCGGCCAATTGACTTATGCCTACTGCAACTCGTAAATCGCTGGAACAACGGGCCAGACAGGCCATCCTCAAAAGCATCGTGGCCGATTACAAACAGAAGCACCAGGACTGGCTGGCCGCGCCGGCGGTTCGCAAAGCTATTCTCACCTACTCCCTCTTCCGCACCGAAAATGCCCTGCTGATTGCGGCGGTTATTCTGCTTTCCGGGTGCAGTATTCTGTTTCTGCCCCTGGTGATGGGGGCCTCTCTCCTGACCGGCCTGGTCATCGGGGGAATTGGCGGCCTGGTCCTGCTGGTGCTGGTGGAGCTGTTGTTCCTGTATGCCAGCTTCAAAAACGAAAAACTCCACGCCGACGCGGTCGCCACGCTGTTTGAGCCGCAGGTCAGCTTCAACCCTGCCCGGTTGAGGGACCGCGAACTGGCGGCCAAAGTGGACAAAGCCCTGGAATATTGGGCCTTGATTGAAGAAGCCGTCGACAAAGCCGAGGCCGGCGTTCTGCGCGACCGGCTGGAGCGCACCGTTCAGGAAGCGACCCGCTGGCTCCAGGCCGTCTACAGCCTGGCCGAGCGGGTCGACCGGCTCCGGCGCAACAAGGTAATTGAGCGGGACCTGCAAACCGTACCGCAGGCCATCGCCGACCTGCGCCGCAAGCTGGCCGAGGAAGACAGTCCGGAAGTCCGCGCCCAGCTGGAGCAAACCATCGCCGACAAGGAACGCCAGCTCCGCATCCTGCAAGATTTGCAGAACAGCATCGAAAAGGCCGACTACCAGCTTGACAGCACCATCTCCTCGCTGGGGACGGTCTACTCCCAGCTCCTGCTGGTCGATACCAAAGAAGAATCGGGAAGCCGCCTCAGCCGCCTGCAGGAAGAAATCTCCGAGCAGGTCAACCGCCTGGAAGACCTGTCTGAGGCAATGGATGAAGTTTACGCCAGGTAAGGTCTGCCGGCATGGTGGAG
>RFJV01000697.1 GCA_003694775.1 Chloroflexota bacterium
GCCTGCAGAGCCATCACCACGGCAAAACTGCTGGTCAGCAGAATAAAGGTGTTGAGCGCGGTCAGGGGAATGTCCAGCAGTTCCCGTCCGGTGGCGACACCGTGGAACGTGCCGGGCGGGTCCAGTTTGCTGAGGCTCAGAAAATTGGCAATCAGCACCGAGAAAAACAGCACTTCTGAGGCCAGAAAGGCCCACATGCCAAACTTGCGGTTATCTACCCCCAGAGTCGGGGCAGGGTGAACGGTATGGTTCAATTGTCTCCTCCTGCTATCGGGTTACAGCATCGGTATCGGGGAAATAACAATGTAATAGTAGCCATCACGGGCCGGGTTGTCAAATTTTACCCGACCAGTATAACGGCTCCCTGCCCCGGAACCTCAACCGCCAGTGCCGGCCCCTCCCGGCGAAAGGCCGCCGCGCCCCCCGCCGGCCAGACCTGCGTCCACGGCCCGCCTGCCGGCTCCGGCACATCCAGGCGCACCCGCGCCGGCGACGGGTCGGCATTGAAGACCACCACGGCTGTCTGGCTGTCCAGCCGGCGGGCAAAGGCATACACCCCGCCGGTCGCGGCCAGCGGCTCGAACAGGCCGGTTCTGAGCACCGGATGCGCGTGCCGCAGAGCCGTCGCCTGCCGGTAAAAGGCCAGCAGGTCGCGGTTCCACCGCTCCGGCGCGTGCCAGGGAAAGGCCTCGCGGCAGTCCGGGTCGTCCCCGGCAGACAGGCCCACCTCGTCGCCGTAGTAGATGCACGGCGCGCCGGGCATCGTCATCTGGAACAGCACGCACAGCTTCAGCGCGGCGGTATCGTTGTTCAAAATCCACAGGGCGCGGGCCGTGTCGTGGCTGTCCAGCAGATTCAACTGCACCAGATTGACCTGCCAGTGGTAGAGCCCCAGCATCTTTTCCACGGCCTCGCCAAAGGCCGCCGCGTCCAGCGGTTTCAGGGCCAGATGTTCGCGGCGGTAATCCGCTCGCAGACTGTGCCGGCCAAAAAAGCTGAGCGCGGCATCCATAAACAGATAGTTCATCACCGCGTCGAACTGGTCGCCCTGGAGCCAGCGCCGGGCGTCCCACCACACCTCGCCGCAGATGTACGCCTCCGGATTGACCCCCTTCACCACCTGCCGGAACGCCTGCCAGAAGGCATCATCATCAATTTCAAACGGCACATCCAGCCGCCAGCCGTCAATGCCGAACTCCAGCCAGTAGCGGGCCACCTCAAAAATATAATCCCGCACGCCCGGATTGTTGGTGTTCAGCTTGGGCAGGGCCGGCAGATTCCACCACGCCTCGTAGTTGGGGGGATTGCCGGCGTCGCTGGAATAGGGGCGGAGCGGCCAACCGTGAATAATGAACCAGTCCAGATAGGGAGAATCCGGCCCGTTTTCCAGAATGTGATGAAACGGCCAGAACCCCCGGCTGGCGTGGTTGAACACCCCGTCCAGCACCACCCGCATCCCCCGGCGATGGGCCTCGTCCAGCAGTTCCCGCAGGGCCGCGCTGCCCCCCAGCAGAGGGTCTACCTGAAAATAGTCAAACGTGTGGTAGCGGTGATTGGCCGCCGAAGCGAAAATCGGGTTCAGGTAGAGTGCGGTCACCCCCAGTTCCTGCAGATAATCCAGCTTATCGACCACCCCGTGCAGGTCGCCGCCCTGGAAGCCCTGCTCTCGCGGGGAACTGCCCCACGGCTTGAAGACAATCCCCCGCGGGTGGCGGGTGCGCGGACTGCGGGCAAACCGGTCCGGGAAAATCTGGTAGAAAACCGCGTGCTTTACCCATTCGGGTGTCTGGATGTCCATCAACCGGCCCTCCAAGAATAGTTGGTGCGTTGGTGAGTTTGGCAAAAAGTACCGCCGAGTGTATCATTACCCCGCAAAAGGGGCAAAATTTCGGGGGAAGCCCCATTGTTCTACCCTGTTCAGCGAGGTTTCCGATGCAAGCACCCACTCTGCTTGGCCTGGCAGTTATGCCTGCGCCGTACCGCCACAACCAGATGGACATTCACGACCGCTGGCTGGCCCCCTACATCCAGAGCCAGCGGGCGCGGGCCATTTTTTCTGCCGCAGAAATCGACACCCGCTACAGCATCCTGCCCACCTCCGACTTCCTGGCCGATGAACCCGGCACAAAGGCCCGCAACGACCTGTATATGGAGACCGCCCGGCCCCTGGCCGCGGAGGCCATCCGCGCCGCCCTGGCCCAGGCCGGCCTCACCCCTGCCGACATCCACCATTTCATCGTCGTCTCCTGCACCGGCTTCGACTGTCCCGGTCTGGATGTTCTGCTGGCCGCAGACCTGAACATGCGGCCCGACCTGCGGCGCTCGGCCCTCATCGGGATGGGCTGTCACGCCGGGCTGACCGGCCTGGACCGGGCTATGCTGGAGCTGGCCGCCCGTCCCCGGAACCACGTCCTGCTCCTGGCCGTGGAGTTCGGCACCATTCATTTTCAGCACGGCAGTTCCATCGAGAACATGGTCGCCGGGGCCATTTTTGGCGACGGCCTGGCCGCGGCGGTGATTGGCCCCCATACGCCTGCCGCCGGTCTGCCCCACCTGCTAGATACCATGACCTACACCGAACCCGCCGCCCAGGAGATGATGGCCTTCCGCCTCAGCGATAAGGGCTTCCAGATTCGGCTGGCGACCCGCGTACCCAAAGTTCTACGCGAAGTTGTGCCCCCTGTAGTAGACCGCTTCCTGGCTCAGAACGGACTGCAGAGGCAGGACATCCGCTTCTGGGCCGTCCATCCCGGCGGAGCCAAAATCGTGGACTACCTGCAGGACGCGCTGGGGCTCTCGCCGGAAGACCTGCAGTTTTCGCGGCAGGTTCTGCGGCAGTACGGCAATATGTCATCCGTGACCATCTTCTTTGTCCTGGACGAAATCCTGCGCCGCGGCAACCCGAACCCCGGCGACTACGCGCTCCTGCAGGGCTTCGGCCCCGGTCTGACCATTGAGCTGGCGTTACTCCAATGGGGGTAAGGGGTCATCGCTTTGTCGCTGAAGACGATTTCAGGCATAATAAACGTAGCCAGGCAAAGTTCGAAAAAGGATGTCTAAAATGTCTACCAGGAGAAAAAAAATATCACCCACCCCTTATCCACATATTGTCAAAATAGAAGGTGTCTGCGGTGGCGAGGCTATCATTAAAGGTACCCGGATTGCTGTCTGGCATATTGTCGACTACTACTACCGGGCCGGGATGTCAATAGAAGAAATTCTGGCCGACTGGGACTATCTGACCCCCGCGCAGGTTTTCAGCGCGCTGGCGTACTATCACGATAATAAAGAAGAAATTGAACGGGCGCGGCAGTTGAACAGCTACGAATACTGGCAGGAAAACTACGCCCATGTCGCCGCATAATCCGCCAAAACTTTACTTGAACGAACATCTATCGCCCCGTCTGGCAGTACAACTGCGGAAGTACGGCTTTGACGTCATCTCATCCCAGGAAGCAGGAATGTTATCCGCGGACGATGCCCGGCAATTAGCCTTTGCCGCCGTAGAACAACGGGCGATTGTTACCTTCAACTTTCGAGATTTCTTTGAACTGCATTCTCAATATCTCGCAGAAGAAAGGGAACACTGGGGGATTATCTTCTCAACCGCCGAACCGATTGGCACTTTACTCCACCGCTTACTGCGACTGCTGAACACCCTGTCCGGTGACGAATTAAAGAATCAGGTGCGTTGGCTCAACGAATTCCGCTAAGCAAACCTTATGTCCGATGCTATGTCCCAAAAAACCAACCGACTGCGCTGGATAATCATCATTGCCTTGCTGGCCGTCATTGGCCTGCCCACCATTGTCTGCTGTGGCCCGCCGCTGATTACAGGACAGTCCTGCCTGGATTTTCTGAGCGGGCAGGTCCCCCGCCGGGCCATCGACCGCTTCCTCAATAGAACCTTTGAGGCCGCAGTCCAGGAGGATTACGACTGGCTGGCAAAGGTCACCTCCAAAGATGTACTGGCCGACATCCGGGCCAACCAGCCGGCCTTCAGCACCGGCTACAAAATCATCCTGGCCGACAACCTGCTGGGACTGTACGAGTACCGCGTCCAGTTTGATACCGGCGCGGTGATGTACATCACCCTGCGCGGAGAATGGCCCACCTGCCCCGATTTCCGGGTCACCGATGAGGAAATCGA
>RFJV01000698.1 GCA_003694775.1 Chloroflexota bacterium
ACCGCCCGGCGAATACCGGCTCTGGGCCGGATTGCAAGACAACGCCGGCAACCTTGTGACAGAATTCGAGATTTCACCCAAAGACCCGCCGATTGTGATGACAGAATGAATACACCATCACGGACAAAACGCGTCTCCTCCCAATGGCTCAAAACAGGCGGGTTGGCTGCACTATACAGCGGCCTCACCCTGAGCCTCACCTATCCGGTTATCCGACAATTGGGCGTTGCAGCGGCCGGATTTGATGGGCGAGACTCGTTTCAACATATCTGGTATCAATGGTGGATGAAAGAAACGCTGCTGGAGTTAGGCATCTGGCCGGATAGAGTGACTCACCTCTATTACCCGCTGGGCGCCACTCATCCGGTGCTGGCCTTGCATCCCTATGTTCCCCTGGTTTCATTACCTTTTACCCTTTTATCTGGCCCGCTGGTTTCTTACAATCTGGCCTTTTTACTGGGGTTTATCCTCTCTGGACTGACGGGGTATCTCCTGACCCGCTATGTTTGCCGGCATACCGGCGCGGCCATCATTGGCGGAATCATTTTTGCCTTTTACCCCAATCGTCTTGGACATGCGGCTGCCGGACACCTGCTGTTAACGACCAACTACTTTTTACCTTTGTATGCGCTCTCACTGCTGGTACTGCTGCGTCGCCCCTCGGTCCGGCGCGCTGTGTGGCATGGCGTAGTGACCGCCCTGCTGGCATTGGCCCAGCCAACCCATATTGGCTACGGCATTATTCCTGTTTTTCTATTTTTGGGGGGCGGACATATAGTAACGTTGATTCGCCAGCCATCGATTCGTAAATCTGCAAGCGCCCTCCTTCACTCCTTTTTCTGGCTCGCGGCGGCCATCCTTCTGGCTATCATTATGTTTTTGCCTTTTGCCTGGCCCACCCTGGTCCAGAATCAACAGGGAGAACTGGCCTATCTAACTCCCAAAGATTTAACCAAACATACCACCGACCTGCTGGCCTTTCTCCTTCCTTCACCATACAACCCGGTTCTGGCTTCTCTGGGACTGATACCACCCTTCAGCGCCGCCATCATTGACGGCTTCCGCGACCTGGAAGAACAACTGGCATATCCGGGAATACTGGCCTCCGGGCTGGCTATTCTGGCCATATGGAAAAGATGGCGCGCGGCCTGGCCCTGGTTTGCACTCACGCTGACTTGCATGCTGCTGTCATTAGGCCCACTGCTCAAAATTGGGGGAGAGATACAAACGCTCACTCTGCCTTACGCCTGGCTGGGTCGTCTGCCCTTTTTTGCCTGGAGTCGCGCCCCCGGCCGTCTCAACGAAACGGTTATGATGGGCGTTGCAGTGCTGGCTTCGATAGGCGCGGCCTGGCTACTGCCGCAAAGTCGCAGCTTCTATGCCGGAATTCCAATCGGAAAGAGAACGGCGCAAAATCGCAACGTTCTGTTCTTGATTTTAATCGGCGCTTTCATCCTGATTGAATACCCGATTATCTTTCCCTTTCCTACCGAGGTGCGCCCGATTTCCAGCTATTACTTCCACCTGGCCAGTCAGACATTTCAGGGAGGAATTCTGGAAATGCCGGTGACAGGCTCGCGACGAGCCAGCAATTACGCTATGTATTATCAAACCGTCCATCAGCATCCGCTGGCGGGAGGATACATTGAGCGCGACCCCCCAGCGACTGTTGAATTAAAAGAATTCTTAAATCAATTAGTGTCGCCTGTTGCCCCCCAAACAGTCTTATCCTCGCCCGATGAATCTACGCGGCGGGCTATTCTGGCCGATATGCATATTACCCAGGTCATTGCCCACCCCTCATTGATGACAGACCGCGCCGCCAGGGCGACACGCGATTACTTGCCGCTTCTACTGGGAGACCCCGTATTTCAGGATGAAGACATCCAGGTATATGTCATTTCTCAAGCCAGCGGCGATAAGCTGCCGTCATTACAATTGTTATTTGACCAGGAAAATTGGGAAGTCATCAAAGATGGGACGGCGCTTCGTTTAAAAAAAGAAGGGTATCTCTTTATTTACGCGACCCAGGCTCAAAATGTTGACTTGCGGATAACCTTAGACGCCCCTTCTACCCATACCACGCTCTCTGTAAAATTTAATGACGGGCCGGAAATCACATATAATAATATAGATTCGACAGCCGATTACACTATTGGGGCGTTGGCTCTACAGCCCGGCTTCAATTACCTGTCGCTAACCACTGAACCGCGACAAGATATAGACTTCTTCAAACTCACTCTCGAACCGGCGATGAATTAAAAAGCATAGGCTCACTTTTTCAGAAAGCCCAGGCATTAATGCCAACAAGAAAAGACAAGCTTATTTCACCAACAATCTATCTGGTCATTTTTCTGGTCGCTTTTCTTCCGCGTGTGCTTGCCCTGGACGCCTATGTTGCGCCTGACGAGGGCAAATGGATTTATCGCTCGGCCCATTTTTTACAGGCGCTATTGACCGGCAATCTGGCCCAGACCACCAGCGTAGCCGCCACTCCGGAGGTTGAGGTACTGGCCCCCGCCGTTCCCACCATGTGGACAGGCGCATTGGGGTTGGTCGTCAAATATTGGGCAGACGGCAGCCGCGCCTCAACCGGCCTGGCCGCCTATTTGAGCACAATTCCTCGCCAAACCGAAAAAATTCCGCTGGATTTTTACCCGTGGACCCGTTTCCCCACCGTTCTGCTGACCAGTCTTACCATCCCTGTTTTTTATAGATTGCTCTTAAAGCTTATTGGCAATCGAGAAGCCTTACTGGCCGCGCTGCTACTGGCTTTGGACCCGTTTTTCATCGGCCTGTCACGGGTCATTCATCACGATGCCCTGGTATCCATTTTTATCACTATTTCTCTGCTTGCGCTGCTAGTCTACCGCCAATCCGGTCATCGCCGGCGCTGGTTTATCATTTCCGGCGCATCCGGCGGTCTGGCCTTGCTTACCAAACCCACCGCCCTCTACTTGGTTATCTTTGTGGGGCTTTTCCTCTGGTATGAATCGGAAGGCGGCCCCCCCGCGTTTCGCCGCCCCGTTCAACGTGCGTTTGTGCTAAACACATTGATGTGGGGGCTTATTGCCCTGCTTACCTTTGTTGCCTTCTGGCCCGCGATGTGGATTGCGCCGGTTGACACGCTCAGCGCGCTGTTTGACCGGGCGCTCAATGCTGTTGGAGGCAACAATAACTACTCGCTTATCCCGGCGCCGGGGAATCCGTTGCCAGAATTGGGCTTCCTTTTTTATCCGGTCAACTGGCTATTCAAAAGTACGTTGCCGGTTTGGGTCGGCCTGATTGCTCTGGCGTTGGGACGGCGACAGGGCCGGTTGCGGCGTCAGTCACCGCACCCATCAGCCGACCTGCCTTCAGTCCCAGCCTTAAAGTGGCTGACTATCTTTGTACTGCTTTTTCTGCTTCTGCTCATCCCCGCGGATACGCGCGATATTCGATACTTCTTACCCGCGATCCCGGCCCTGTATGCGCTGGCCGCAGCCGGCATCATTATTTTGACCGGCAGATTAAGCGCCGTCGCCTCTGCAACACGCTTCTGGTTTCCCGGACTTCTGCTGGCAATCCAGTTCGGCCTGACGATAATTTACTATCCCTACTTTGTAGATTACTGGAACCCACTCATTGGCGGCCCCTGGCTGGCGCCGCGCCTGGTCAAAATCGGCTCTGGCGAGGGGCTGGACCAAATGGGGCGTTATCTCAGCCGCAAACCCAATGCTGCCGACCTGACCGTGGCTGTCAGTTTCTGGGAAAGTTTTGTCCCTTTTTTCCCGGGACGCTATACTAAACCCCATTATGATGAAGAAGCAGACTATATTATTATCTACCGTCGCCAGATTCAAAACCGTAATCCTTTTCCAGAATACTGGACCTATTTCTCTATGCGAAACCCAGAACACAAAATCTCCCTCGTAGGGCTGGATTACGTGTGGTTATATCCCGGTCCTCAATTGCGCGTAATTCGCGGGGCAGAGTTCGCCGCCGGCTTGAGCGCCCGCGGCTATCGACTGGACAATATAGCCGCCCAGCCTGGACAACCCACAACCCTGACACTGGTATGGAGCGGCGCGGGAGCCTCCACCGCCCAACAATCTGTCACCATAAAGTTAATGGATGCCGCCAACTATGTATGGGCCCAAACTTACGGCCCTATCCTGGACCCGGCCGGCCCCTCGCCAGTGGAGGGACACTACCGGCTGGATATTCCCGCAGACATGCCCCGCGGAGACTATGCCTTGTGGGTGTCCATAGGCGACGTATCCCGACGGGTCGGAACAATCCCGGTGCGAGTCTTACAGAAGCCACCGGTTCAGATTCCCGCCTCGACGAACTTTGGCAATCTCATCACCTTCGGCGGCGCAGATATCGCCATCGCGTCGAACCGCACCCTTCAGATCAAGCTG
>RFJV01000699.1 GCA_003694775.1 Chloroflexota bacterium
ACCCGTCTCCAGACTGTGGATAATCTGCGAGCCGTACTCCACGCTCCGCTCCACCCGGTTGATATTTTCCAGCGCACTGACCGCCCAGCCCTTGGAGCGCTCCATCATCCGTAGCGGGGCCAGCTCCCGGCGGAAGGCCTCGATAGCCTCCGGAGTGGGGTTCAGGCCGGTTTGCTGGGCCACCTGCCAGCCCTTTATCTGGGCCTCACAGCGGCCCAGGTACTCATCCAGGGGGATGCTGTACTTTTCGATGAGGTCGGGCCGGTCCCGCTTGATGAACCAGGGTACGTACTCGGCAAAATGCTCGCTGGACTCGGTCACAAAGTAGCCCAGCCGTTTGAAAATGTCGTAGCGGACGCGGTTCCAGTCCGGCACCCGGCCCTCGGCAATGACCTGCCGGAGCAGGGGGTACAGGTCCTGCCCGTCCCGCTCGAACTTGAGGTAAAAGGCCATGTGGTTGATGCCGGCCACCAAATAGTTGATTTCCTCCACTGGCACACCGATGTCCGCGGCCAGTTCCGCCGCGGTGTGGGGTACACTGTGGCACAGCCCCACCGTTTTTACCGACGAGCCGCGGGCGATGGCCCAGGTATTCATGGCCATGGGGTTGACGTAGTTGAGGAACCAGGCGTCGGGGCACAGCTCCTCCATATCGCGGCATATCTCCAGCAGAACCGGGATAGTCCGCAGGCCGCGCATGATGCCGCCGATGCCCAGCGTGTCGGCAATGGTCTGGCGCAGACCGTACTTTTTGGGAATTTCAAAATCGATGAGGGTGGCCGGTTTGTAGCCGCCCACCTGAATCATACAGATGGCGTAATCCGCGGCGTCCAGTGCCTGCCGGCGGTCGGTGGTAGAAATGATTTGGGGCGACACGCCCAGCAGGTCGACAATCCGCCGGGCCACGGTTTCAGACTCGCGCAGACGCTTCTCGTCGATGTCGTGCAGAACGATGGTTGAACCGGCCAGTTCGGGGTAGCTGAGGATGTCGCCGAGCAGATTCTTGGCAAACACGGTGCTCCCCGCGCCGATAAAAGTGATTTTGGGCATAGGCTTTATCCCTTTTCAATTTTGAATGTTGAGCCGTCCACGAATTTTTCACGAATTCGCGAATGGCCGGCGGACATAAAACGTAACCCGTAACTCGTACCCCGTAATTTTACGTGTTACGTTTTACGCCTGCGTGCCGGGAAAAAGGCCGGTTTCCGAAACAGCTCGCCAAACCTGAGCAGTTACACCTTGCTCTCCCACGCCGCCGGCGACGTTAGTTATTCGTGAATTCGTGCCTTCTTCGTGGACGGCTGAGTAAATACTTTCAATTTTGAATGTTGAGTTTTGAATTTTGAATTTTTTCCTCATCCTTCATCCTTCATCCTTCATCCAATGCCGGGTCCGGGATACGGCTTCCTGCCAGCGGGTGTAGGCCTCATCCCGTTGGGCCGCGGACATACGGGGTTCAAATACGGTGGCCGGGCCGGGCAGGGGAGGCAGGTCATCCAGGCCGGCCCACCAGCCGAGTCCGAGACCGGCCAGCAGGGCCGCGGCGCGGGCCGCGTTCTCGGTGAAGGCCGGGCGCACTACCGGTATGCCCAGCAGGTCGGCCTGAATCTGGCAGGCTTCGTCACTGCGGGTGATGCCGCCGCCCATACTCAACCGGGCTACCTGCAGACCGGTTTCGGCGTGGATGGTCTCCAGAATGGCCCGCACCTGGAAGCCCAGCGACTCCAGAAAAGCCCGCACAATGTGCCCGCGACTGCTCCCCAGGGTCAGCCCCAGGATGGCCCCCCGCGCCGACGAGTCGTTGTAGGGTACGTTCAGGCCAGTAAAGGCCGGCACAAACACCACCCCACCGGAATCCGGCACCGACGCGGCCAACGGCCCCACTTCCTCATCCCGGTCGAACAGGCGGGCCTGCTCCCGCATCCAGCGGATAGCCGCGCCGGTAACAGTAGTGTCGGCTTCCAGGCAGTAGGTATGCACCGGCTGGCCGTTCTGGTCCGGCAAACTCCAGGCATAGTAGACATTCAGCTTTTCCTGCACCGGCGCGGTGCCTCCCATCACCACATCGACAAACGAGGCCGTGCCGTGACTGCACTCCGCGTCGCCGGGATGGCGGCAGTCGTGGCCCAGCAGAGCGGCCTGCTCATTGCCGATGACCGCCAGCACCGGCACATTGGCCGTGCTTCCGTCCGGGCCGGTCACCTGCAGGTCGCCAAACTCGTACACGGTGGGTACGGGCCAGGGCAAGGCATTGGGGGGGACGGCCAGGGCCTCCATCCACTCCCGCCAGTACTGCCCGCGACGAAAATCGAACAGGCCCATTTGCTGGACCAGACCGTAATCCAGATAGTGCCCGGCGGGCCGGCCCAGACTGGTCAACAGCCAGTTGGCCGAAAAACCGATGCGCAAACGTCCGGTGCGGGCGGCTTCGGCCACGGCCGGCTGGTGGCGCATTCGCCAGGCCAGGTGCATGGCCGAACTGTACGGGCCGGGAAAGTAGCCCAGCCGGTGGCGCCACTCGCCGGCCCGCGGCCAGGCGGACATCTCTTCTACCAGGCCCGTGGTGCGCAAATCTTGCCAGGTGATGGCCTTTGCCAGCGGGCGCCCGGTGACGGCATCCCAGACAAAATCGGTGTTGCGCTGGCCGGCAATACCGCACGCGGCCAGGTCGGATGGCTGACAGCCGGCTTCGGCAATCGCCGCGGTGATGGCCTGGGCCACCCCCGCGGACAGGGTGTCCGGGTCCTGCTCCACCCAGCCGGGTTGGGGATACAGCCGGGGCAGGGCACAGTAGCCGTACCCCAATACCCGGCCTGTACGGTCCATCACCAGAGCGCGGCTTCCGCTGGTTCCCTGGTCTATGGCGAGGATAAGGGAAGGTGTGGTCATTGGGTTGGCTCCAGGATGAAATTACGGCGGGGAATAGACGGGCAGACGCTGGCGGGCCAGGTCTGCCGGATTTTCGTGGCCGCGGTTGAACGGGCGCAGGCGCACGGTAAACTCATACGTACCGGGAAGCACCAGGTATTGGGGCAGGGTTCCCGGCCCACAGCTGGCCCCACCCAGACCGCACTGCCGGACATCCAGATTCAGAATGACCTCCGGACGCGGGGTCAGTTCGTTGGTGTGGTAGGCCCGGTACAGGTCGTCG
>RFJV01000132.1 GCA_003694775.1 Chloroflexota bacterium
GGCGACCCCAAAATTTCGCCGCGCGTGCCCATACTGGTCAGCAAGGCCAGGCCAAAATCGGTCAGGTAAGCGTCGCCGTGGCGGTCCAGCAGGATGTTGGAGGGTTTGACATCGCGATGTATCACGCCCTTGCGGTGGGCGTAGTCCAGGGCCTGACAGATATGGCGGGTAAAGCGCAGAATATCGGCGATGGGCAAACTCTGGCGGTGCGCTTCACTGCGGTTGAGCCGCTCCTGCAGGTTTTCGCCATCCACGTACTGCATCGCCATATACAGCAGACCCTGCACCTCGCCGTAGCGGTACAGGCGGACAATATGGGGGTGCTCCAGTTGGGCAATGGCCTGGGCTTCGCGCTTGAAGCGGCTGATATGTTCGGCATCACTGCGGTGGGGGGTATCGATAACTTTAATAGCCACGCGGCGGTTCAGGCGAACGTCCACGCCCCGGTATACGGCGGCCATTCCGCCGCGGCCCAGCAGTTCTTCCAGGCGGTATTCGTCTAGCTGAACGCCGCTCAGGTCGTTTTTCCAGCCGGCCACTGCCGGCACGGTGGGAGAAGTCTTGCCCGACCCGCCTTTCAGGGCCGCCTCCAGGGCGTCCATCAATTCTGCACCGGTCTGGTAGCGGTCTGCCGGAGATTTGCTGAGGGCCTTCAGCAGAACGGCTTCCACCTCTGCATTCAGGTCCGGGTTGATTTCTCTGGGCGGCGGGGGCGGCTGGGTGATGTGCTGAAGGGCCACGGCAGTGGGCGAGGGGTCATCAAACGGAACCGCGCCGGTCAAAAGCTGGTAGAGGATGACCCCCAGAGAATACAGGTCAGACTGGGGGACGGCATCGGCAGAACGACGGGCCTGCTCCGGGGCAATGTAGTGGGGAGAGCCAAATACCTCGCCCAGCGAACCTTCGGCCACCACCAGGGCCAGGCCAAAATCACTCAGCACCACGTGTCCCTCTTTGGAGATGAGGATGTTCGCCGGCTTAACATCTCGATGGATAACGCCCCGCTGATGGGCGTAGTCCAGGGCGTTAGCCACACTGCGCCCAATCTTGAGCACCTCGGTGTGGGGGAGCAACTGCCCTTCGGCAGAAGCGCGGGCCATCCGCTTGCCCAGGTCTTCTCCATCGATGTACTCCATCACAAAGTAGTAGAGACCGTCTTCATCATCGGCGTAGTAAATCTGGACAATATTTTCGTGCCGCCAGCTAGATACCGATTGAGCTTCGCGGACAAACCGCTGGGCATAGGTAGGGTTATCGCGGAAACGGGCATCCACGACTTTGATGGCTACGGGACGGTTCAGCTTGACATCCCGGCCCCGGTACACGGTAGCCATACCGCCGTGCCCAATCAGGCTTTCGATGACAAAATTATTCAACTGCCGGCCAATCAATGAGCCATCGCTCATAAGCTGTACTCCACTTTACCGACTTCAAACTCAATTTACCCCTGGGCCGCGGGGCGTTGTGCCAGGGCAATCCGGTACAGTTCCTCCACATACCGGTTCAGCCCGCGCACGTAGGCATCCAGGTATTCCTGGGTTATCTGCGCGGCCAGTTTATCGTATCCTAATTCTACCAGTTTTACCACTGCCGGGCGAAAGTCGCGCAAAGAAATATGCATCACCCCCTGGGCGTCGGTCAGAATGCCCCAGGCCAGGGTTTTCTTTTCGTTGTCATCTTTAGCGGTGATAAAACGGGTCAGCGTACTGGTAGGGGCGACCTGTCCAATGTTAGAAAAAACTTCCCGGCCTTTTATCAGGTCGTTCAGCACGTCAAACTGGTTAGGCAGGCTGTCTAAAAGGCGCTGAAGGGGAACGGGCAGGTGGGCCAGCAGTTTGACCGCCTCCACACTGGCCGCTTCGCCGGCAATGGCAATTTCTTTGGCCTGCTTCATCACCGCGCCAAAACCGGCCAGGGTTGCCAGATAGCGGCGCTGGATTTTTTCAAACTGGCGGTAGCCGCGGGCGTACTCCGGGCTGTCGGGTGGATAGGCATCCAGAAACTGGATGGCCCGCTGATGAAGCTCCAGCAAACCCAGTTCCTGAAGCGGCGTTTCAAAACTGACCGGATACAGCCGGTCACGGGGGGCACGCTGGCTGGCATCCACCGGAATCAGGATGGCCGGACTGCGGCGGGTCTGCGGGAGAAGCATGCCCAGCGCCTCTCGTGCCGCCTGTCCCAGCGGGTCGCCGGCACGGGTCAGAGTGCGCAGTTCGTTCTGCAGAGACCGGGAAGGCCGGTACGTGAAGGCGTGGATGGCCCGGTACAGCACCAGCAGGTCGTTGACAGTAAGCGACAAAATCTCATTCCGCCGGCGAAGCACCCGGCGCAGAGATTGAATGGCCTTGAGATTGGCGGTATGATTTTCTGCATCTGCCTCTGGCCGGGCCGGAGATACATTTAACTGTTGGGGGTCAAGCTGGATGACCAGCGGGAGCGGGGCCTGCCGGGCCGGCCGCACTGGCGGCAGGGTGTGCAGATATTCCGCCCATTCTACCGCCTCGTTGGTCATAATTTCGGCTAAAGCCGCGCCGCCAATCCCATCGAAGAAGATGTGAGATTGGTCGAAGACAAAACTTTCACCGGCATCAATAATCGTCAGGGGGTGACTGCCAATTCCCCGTTCCGCGGTCTGGCGGAGCCGGGCCAGCGGCAGATGGGAGGCGTGGCGGTCGCCGTTAATCAGGATGACCGCTTTCTGCAGGTCGGCCAGAGATTGCTGTGAGCGGGCATCTAACCGGGTAATCAATGCCGGCAGGTGGGCACGCGGCATTTGGGCCAACGGTATCAGCGACACAGCCGGACGGTCAGGGGCAGTATTCATCAGCGCGGTGAGCTGGGCCCGCAGGGCCGCGGCATTGGGCATCTTGCCGAAAACACGGGTGGGAAACAGGTAGTAGTGTCCCTGGTAAATCAGCCCCACCTGCGCCTCATCTAAAGAGATGGGGACAATCGTTTCGCCGTAAGGTCCAGGCTCCAGCCGGGCCAGAATGCTCATCTGCCGCTGGTAGGCCGGCAAATCTTTGGCTTTTGCTTGCCGGGCCGCTTCCAGCCACTGCTGGCGCAGGTCGGCGGGGAGTTCATTCAGCACCGGCTCCAGAAAGCGGTCAAAGGCGACCCGGCGGCAGGTAAAATAATCCATATCATTGACTTCCGGCGGGCGGTGGTAGGGCCGCACCTGCTCCCACTGCCGGTACAGTCCGGCACAGCGAGCGGCATACGGTGTACCGCGGGTTATCTGGCGCAGAAGATGGGTGTAGACCCGCTCCCGCCACTCATTCCTGAGATGCACATCATAGCGGTGCAGAGTATGGATGGCCGTCATCAGCCAGGCGGTACAGCGGTCTACCCTGGACAGACGGATGCCCCGGCGAGCCAGTGCCGCGTCGAAGCCGCGGGTTTCGTTGGCGTGGCGAGCACTATCCTCGCGCAAGGCGTATGTCACGTAAAACTGCCACACCCCATCGGGGAATGCCTGGGCCGGGTCCTTTCCGGCCAGCTTCAGCAGATTCTGATACCCCCACAGCACTGCCGCCGGACCGGCAAAAGCGGCCCCGTAAACGGCCTTATCCAGCGTCTGCTTAATACCGCGAAAGATGAGATTAATATCCCGACGGGCCGTATCCGGTGGCGGGGCACTGCCTTGCTGGCGAAGCAAACCGTTCAATATTACGCCCGGTACATTTCCCGCCGGAATGACCCGCGCCACCAAATCGACAATCTCATCAATTTCCGGTAAAGAAAGTGTAGATAGTTCGCTGACCAGCCGGGAGTGGGCAATATTCCTGAGCTGGCTGGCCGTTTTTATGGAGGCTTCTTCGTAGAGCATTGTCACCCCGGGAAAGGAAAAATGAGGACTGGTAACCGGGCAACCATAAGAGGCTACCCTGCTACCTGCTACCTGCCACCTGCTACCTGCTACCTTGCTACCTTGCTACCCTGCTACCTTGCTACTTTGCTACTTTGCTACCTTGCCACCTTGCTACCTTGCCACCTTGCTACCCTGCTACCCTGCTACCCTGCTACCTTGTAAGTATAAATCCTGCCGCCCAAAATGCCAACTAACAGCCGTTCGGCGGGTGCGTTTCAATTTGGGGGCAAATAGGATATCCGCCTACAGCATCATGGTAGCTGGGGCATCCCTATGCCCCAGAAAATGGGCCCGGCATAGGGA
>RFJV01000700.1 GCA_003694775.1 Chloroflexota bacterium
AAAAACCCCCAGGGTCAGCTTGGGCGCCAATCCCAGCGACGGCTCATCCACCAGCATCAGGGAAGGGTTCGACATCATCCCGCGGCCAATCGCCAGCATCTTTCGTTCGCCGCCGCTTAATGTCCCGGCCAACTGCCTTCGCCGCGCATTGAGGCGGGGAAAAAGGCTGTAAACATAGTCCAGCATTTCCTGCTGAACCAGCTTGTCCCGGATGATGTACGCGCCCAGCAGTAAATTTTCCTCCACACTCATGTTGGTAAAGAGATTCAGCGTTTCAGATACAAAGCTGATACCCATCCGGCTGATTTCATGCGCCCCTTTTCCCCCGATTGGCTCGCCTCTAAAATAGATTTCTCCCTTTTTGGGCGGAACCAGACCGGCGATGGTCTTGAGGGTGGTGGATTTTCCGGCGCCGTTGGGGCCAATCAGGGCCACAAATTCCCCTTCGGCAACCTGCAGAGAAACATCCCATAATACCTGCAGAAAACCGTAGCCTGCATCCAGATTTTTTACTTCCAGCAAGGTGCGCCTCCGTCAAACAGGCGGTAGCCAATGGTGCTAACGCCGTAGATTCTGGAGTCTGCGATAGACAGACTCCCGGCTAGAGATGGTATTTTTCCCCCAGGTAGGCTTCTGCTACTTTGGGGTCCTGAGCCACCTCCTGGGTAGGCCCTTCGGCGATTTTCTCTCCGTAATACAGAACCGCCAACCGCTCGCACAGCCCCATAATGATGTGCATGATGTGCTCCACCATAACAATGGTGACCCCGCTATCCCGGATTTTGCGGATGATAGCCATCAGGTCGCCCAGTTCGCCGGTGGTTAAGCCCGCCGCCAGCTCGTCCAGCAAAAGCAGTTTGGGCTTGCTGGCCAGGGCACGGGCCAGGTCCAGCCGTTTCAACTGCACGGTGTTCAGGTTCAGGGCCAGGGTGTCAACCGGCATGGGGAATTCCACGAATTCCAGCATTTCTTTTGCCAGGGCTACCGGGTCCTTTACCGGGTTGGTTTTGTTTCCAAACGTGGCCGAGACCAGCACATTTTCCAGGGCCGTCATTCGGGGGAACGGCTGGGAAATCTGAAAAGTGCGGGCCAGCCCCAGGTGGCACATCACATCAGAAGACAGGCCGGTCGTCTCTTTGCCCAGAAAGTAAACGTGTCCCCCGTCGGGCGGGTACGTACCGGCAATGGAATTCAAAAAGGTTGTTTTTCCAGCCCCATTGGGACCAATGATGCCGAAAATTTCCCCCTGGTAAACCTCCAGCGAAACATTATTAACGGCAATCAGTCCCCCAAAGGTCTTGAGCAGATTTTCAGTCCGTAGAATGACATCCATATAAGCTACCCTGTGTATGGTGTGATAACAGGTTTCCCTGCCGAACAGGTATCACCGGTTCGACATTCCGGCGGCAGGAGCGCCGGGAGAATGAAGCCTCCGGGCCACCGGTTGTGTGAGCGACCGGCGGGTCGCCCACACAACCGTCAGGCCAGCAGAAGCTTACGGCTTTGCCTGCAAGTCGGCCTCTTTCCAGTCTTCAGGCCAAATTACCCGACCCTCGCCGTTCATATACTGCAGAACGGGGAAGGTGTAGTAGCCTTTACCCACGATTGGGTCTGGCGGGTCGCTGAAGTTGTACTCCTGCATCACGATGGCCCCATCTGCCGCCGTGAAGGTCAGCTCTCCCGTCCATACCTTGTCCTGTATCGTCTTGAAGACTGTCTCGCTGGTCAGTTCTCCATAGTCTTTGTAGGCCGTCTCCAGCACCTTGATGAAGTAGTTCACCCCATCATACGACAACCCGCCCGACGAGGGACTCGGCGTTATGCCGTACTTCTGCTCAAACGCTTCCGCAAACGCCTTCGCCTCCGGCGTGGTCCACCCAGGTATCTGGTCTATCACATAGTTCGACGCATCCCCCGTCAGCTCGTACCACTCACCAACCCAGCCTAATCCATCGGCCACTATCAGCGATTCCAACCCTACTTCGTCCGCCTGCTTGATAAACGCCGATAACGACGGCGGCGCGGTGCTTGTTCCGGCAACCAGGGCCACCCCTTCATCCTTGAACTTGTTCAACAGCGGGTAAAACTCCGTCTGGTCTATCGGAAAATACTGCTCATCGACAACCGTCCAGCCCGCCGCTTCTAACTGGCCCTTTATCCCGTTGCCAAAGCTCCGTCCCCAGTCCGTATCCTCGCCATATATTGCCGCCGTCTTCTCCGCCGGTGTCCACACCCCGGCCGCTATCGCATCTTCCAGCGCCGTCACATAGTTCTGCGTCAGCTTGACCGGTGTCGGCCAGCCCTTCGATGTCCAGTAGCCGTACTT
>RFJV01000701.1 GCA_003694775.1 Chloroflexota bacterium
CGAGACAACCTGGAAGAAATCCGGATTCTGTACAACCTGCGCCGCGAAAAAGACCAGCCCCGTCCGGTGCACCAGGCCCAGCCGGCGGAACAGAGCATCGTTTTCGACCGGGAAACGATGACCATACACGAACTGCGGGAACTGCCCCCCGAAGCCGACGCAGTGCTTTCTGCCGACTCGCCGGCAGTGCAGACTATTCGGGATGACCAGCATGCCGAACTGCTGGCCCCGATTACCCTGTACGGACAGCCTATCGGCGTGCTGGGCATAGAGGCCGAACCCAACGTGCACTGGCACCGGGATGACCTTCACCTGGTGGAAGAAGTCAGCCAGCAGGTAGCCCTGGCGATAGAAAACGCCACCCTCCTGGAGCAAACCCGGCAGAGAAGCCAGGAGCTTTCCCTGCTCTTCAACACCAGCCGCCAGCTTTCAGAAACGGTTGACCTGCACGAAATCTACCGCATCGCCGCCAACCAGATGATAGACTACCTTGACGGCGACGACTGCCGGGTGCTCCTGCTGAACCACGACCGCACCCACTTTGTGGAAGTGGTAGGCCGTACCCGCAACCACCAAACCGGAGAAGTTGAAGATACCCCGGCCCCCCTCACCGAAACGGTGGATGATTCTCCCTCCCTGCGGCAGATTCTGCAGTCTCCGGAGGTAATGGTAGAGCATTTCAGCCACCCCGCTATGCCAAACACGGTGCTCTACTTCCCCTTGCAGGTGCGGAAAAACCTTACCGGCGTGATACGGGTCACGTACGAGCACGAGCAGAGGCACTATTCCGCCAGCGAACTGCAGTTGGCGCGAGCCATTGTGTCTCAAACCGCGGTGGCGGTAGAAAACGCCCAGCTTCTGGAACGCACCGAACAGGCCCTGCGCGAAACCCAGCACCTGTATGAAATCAGCCGTGCCCTGGTAGAAAGCCAGGATATTGACCAGGTATTCCAGGTGGTGCTGGACACCGTCAAATCCTACGGCATCGACCGGGTGAGCATCTCCTTGCTGGAAAGAGAAGCGGACGGCACCGAAAAAGTGCGCATTGTAGCCAACTGGGACCGGGATTCGAGCCAGATTCTGCCGGTCGGCAGTGAAATTTCGGCCAAAAAATTCTCGCTGGTAAAAGCCTTTGCCCAACCGCCCTTTACCCCCCTGATTTCAGAAGACCTGACCCGCCCGGACCGGCAGGACCCCCGTCTGGATGACGGGTTCCGGCGGTTTATGGTAGAAAAGCTGAATGCTGTTACCCTGTTCTCGGCCCCAATGTTTGTAGGCACAGAGTACAAGGGGGTGCTTTCTATTACGACCCGCAGACCCCACGTGTACTCCCCCACCGAACGGCGGGTCTACCAGACCCTGGCCGACCAGGTCATCATTGCTCTGGAACGCCAGCGTCTGCTGGAAGAGACCCGGCAGGCCCGCGACCGGGCCGAACATGCCCTGGCCGAAACCGAACTGCTCTACACCGCCACCCGCGAACTGACCTCGGCGCGCCACCCCTCCGACCTGCTGGCAACGCTGGTGGCCAGCTTTGCCCTGCCGGAACCTTACGGCTTCAGCCGGAGCGGTCCAATTTCCGGGAAAATCACCCATATGTCGCTGGCCGTGGTCAAATCGGTCACCGAAGAAGGTGTACCTGCCGAACTGGAGTTCATCGCCACCTGGAACAAACCGTCCCCCAGGAAAAGGAAGAAGCCTACCACCCGCGAACTGCTGAAGATAGATACCCCGCACTGGCGCGTCGGCCTGACCGACTGGCCCTGTCTGGAAAAGCTGAGCCGGGTTTCCATCACCACCTTCGATAGTGATGATATTGCCTGTGTCAAGAGTATTTCGGCCAAACAGAACCCCCTCGGCCGCGTGGAACGCATCGCCGCCACCCCCCTGCTGATTGGCGACCAGTGGCTGGGCGTTGTTTTTGCCGGCAGTGACACCCCGGACTTCAGCCTGCCGGAAGGCGTGTCGCACCAGATTGGCACGCTGACCGGCCAGATGGCAATGGTTCTGCAGAACCTCCAGCTTCTGGAAGAAACCCAGGAAAGCCTGATTTATTCCGAAATTCTTTCCACCCTGAGCCAGGCCCTGATTCGGGTGGATACGGAAGAGGAAATCTACCAGGAATGCCTGAAGGCAGTAGCCCAGACCCACCCCCCACGCGGGGCGGCCATTTTCATGTACGATGACATCGAAGGCACGGTAGACTTCCTGCTGGCCGACATCTGGAACGCACCCGGCAAGGATTGGCCCGATGTCGCCCCCGGTTCCCGCTACTCCGCCGAGGAGCTGGGCCTGGTGCCCATGCTCAAAACCGGCGAAACGGTCATTACCCCCGATGTATCCACCGACGAGCGGTTTACCGACCATCTCCGTGCCCTGCTGGGGCTGATGCGCATCCGGGGTATGGTTGCCGTGCCGCTGTGGCTCAAGCGGGAAGTCAACGGCTTTATCCTGATTGCCAGCGACGAACCGGCAGAATTCGACCCCGATGCCGTCCGGCTGTACGAAAATATTGGCCGGCTGGTCTCCGCCGCGCTGGAAAACCTGCGGCTTCTGGAAGAAGCCGAATACCGCGCCCAGCTTCTGCAAACCGCGGCCGAGGTATCCCAGGCCGCCACCGGAGAACTGGACCTGCAAACCCTGCTGAACCGGGCGGTCAACCTGGTGCGGGAGCGGTTTGGCTTTTACCACGCCTCAATCTTTCTGGTCGATGATTACCAGAAATATGCGGTTGTGGTGGCCTCAACCGGTCAGGTGGGCAAGAAGATGCTGGAGATGGGACACAAGCTGGCCGTTGGCGGCAAGAGTATTGTGGGCACGGCCACCGCGACCGCCAAACCGCATATTGCCCTGGACGTTGGGGCCGATGCTGTCCACTTTAACAACCCCCTTCTGCCCAACACCCGCTCGGAAATGGCCCTGCCCCTGATTGCCCGCGGCAAGGTCATCGGCGCGCTCGACGTGCAGAGTGTGAAGGCCAACGCCTTCTCCGAAAGCGACGTGACCATTCTGCAGTCGATGGCAAACCAGCTTGCCAACGCCATTGAGGCGGCTCGCGCCTACGCAGAAGCCCAAAAAGCCCTGGATGACATCAAGCGGCTCCAGCAGTCCCAACTTCAGGAGGCCTGGGAGGAATTTGTCCGGGAACAGCTTCCCACTTACGGCTACCGGCTGTCGGGCAACCAGATTGTTCCGCTCAATGAA
>RFJV01000702.1 GCA_003694775.1 Chloroflexota bacterium
ACGTATGCTTCATCGGCATCGACTGCCCGGTCGTCAAGGCCGTAGACGCGCAGGGTAAAGCCCAAAAGGATTATCAATAATATCCAGAAATGCGATTTTTGGAATAAAGGTTTTTTTGGAGGCATTAGATTTTATCGGGAATAAGGGCGGCTCATGGAACGTGTATAGTCTGCAAAACAGAATAAGTTTGACCTGCCTGGTTTGTCACAATTTGACCTGTGTTGACATCCACCAGAGAAAGCGTCAGGCGGTACTGCCCGGCTGACAGCGGTGGAATATGCAGAAGGTATTCATCTAGAATCCACTCTCCGGCCAGCCAGGTGGGGGTGGGACGGGTATTATGCGCCGGTTCGCCAGTGTGAGTAATGACGGCTTTTCCGACCTCGTTGACAACCTGAATGCGGACCTGATACCGGTGGGAAATATTCTTTTCGACCCGCCAATGCAGGACTATCAACGCCTGTATAGCGTCTGCCTGCGGAATCACCGACAGGTCGTACCCGGCCAGAGTGATGCCATCGGCTAACCGGGCATTGAGTAGATATTGGGGCGTGGTCGGTTCGTAGCGCCTCGGGAAAGGAGAACGTATCATCTCGCAAATGGTCTCCCCCGTGTCCGGGGAGCAAGATTGCATTGGCGGGAGGATTTCCGGTTGCGGCGCGTCGAAATTGACCAAGGCGATAAATCCAGGGAGAGGAATGCCGGCTTCGTTACGCGGCAGGTCGGAAAATTCCGGCAGGCTGACCTCCAGCCAGACGAGACTATCGGGGGAAAGGTCAAAAGAAAGGGTGAAGCTGTCTTTGAACAGGTCCCCGGCGGGGATGTAATGCGCCGGAAAGGGGAATTCTATTTGCGACCTGCCGATGACCTGTCCGGCGCGGTTGAAGGCGCGAATCAGTGGGGTGATTGTTTCTTTGTGGTCATCCCCCGATAGTTTTTGCCAGAACAGTTCGCCGTGGATACCCGTCTGATTGACCTGCGTCAGCCGGTAGCCGACCAATTGAATAACGTTGCTGTAATTCAGATATAAATTTTTTGGCAGGTTGCCGGATATTGCTTCCGGGCCAAGATAAAGACGTGTAGCCATAGATGCCTGCGGCTGTTTCCAGAGTTGGGAGGCCAACCGAAGGTCGGCAATGGCTTTTTCCGGTTGTCCAATGGCTCGATGGTACATTGCCCGCGTCACCAGACCGGCTTTACCGGCCACCTCTTTGACTTCTCGCCGCATTACGGGATGGGGCTGGTCGAAAAATCCTTCTGCCTCCAGTCTCTCGCGAGCCTGCTGTCCCCTAAGGCCGGCGACCAGGATAAAGACAGCAATGACCAGCCCGATTACCCCAACACCAGTCTGCAGACCGCGGCGGGCTTGTCGAATAATAAAGAGTTCATAGGCTAGGCGTCCGGTTGCCAGGAGGATAATGCTGAAGACAGGAAGCAAGAACGGCGACTCGGTAGCCCACGGACGGTTGTCTGTCAGCCTGGGGAGAATGGCGGCGATGTGAAGGAGAGCCGGAATCTGCCCCTGGGCCAGTTCCCCCGCCGAAAATACGATAGAATCGCTGATAAAGCCAACACCATTGAGAAACTGCAGGTATAATCCTGCGGTCCACAGGACGGTAACGGTTAACAGGGCCAGAGTCCAGCGTGGCGTATGCTGAATGAACGTCGCCAGCCCCAAGACAAAAAATGGGGTGAGTGTCAGGAAGTAGCGGTTGCCAAAAGAGGCGCCGGCCCACCAGGCCACATTGATGCTGACGATGTACGTCAGGGCCAGCCAGGACAGTCCAACACTCAGAGCGCGCCAGCTATTCTGTTTTCGCAGTTTCCACAGGCCGGGGATGACCAGCAGTAAAACTGGGGCATAGAAAAACAGACCGTGGAAGGTCGAAAAGAGCGTTTCCAGCAGGTAAGGCTCGGCCCAGAAAAGCTGGCCTGAATAGGGACTGTACAGAGGACTGCCAAACAAATACCACCAGACAATCATCTGAGGCAAAAAGCCCAACAAGCCGCCTGCTCCAACCGCCAGTCCATTTTTCAGAACGCGTTGCCAGTCTTTTTGTTCGACGAGGACGCGAAGCAAGTCGAAGCCGGGGAGCAGGAAATAAATGATGTTGTAAGAGGCGGTCATCATCAGCCAGCCGATAACAACGCCCAGGCTGAAATAGTGCTGAATAGATTTCTGCTCTGATGTCAACCATAGATACATAAACAGGCTGGAGAGAAAAATAATGCCCGGATGCGCACTGAAGGGGTAGGTGATAATGTAAAAAAGCACCGGTGTTCCCAGCCAGACTGCAGCCATTGCCGTAAAAACCACCCACCGTGGAAATCGACGGCGCAGCGCGGCAAAAATTATCAAACCGGCGGAGAGAGTCAATATCCAGGCCGAAAGGTTGACCCACAGCATCTGGACCGGCTCATTGGTGGCTTCCTCCGGGGTGATGCTGGCCGGGAGGAAAAGATACGAAGCCGCGTAAAAGGGCGCCCATATCAGCGCCGGGCCGATGTTTGCCAGTTCAAACACAAAGCCGGTGGGGGTCAGGTTGTAGCTGTCGCCAAACTGTTGAAAATTATTCAATAGATGGATGTCCCGGTCCCGCACCAATGAATGGCTCCAGCGCAGGTAACGGGTTCCATCTGCGCCACCCTTACCGGAATGGAGGGTCAGGCCTACCACAACCAAAATTGCCAGCAAACCAATGTATAGGGCAAGGTGACGCCTGATATCGGTCGTAATTATTCGGACAAGTCGTTTCATTTATGTGTCGTTAATAGGCACGATGAGAAAGCATTGCTCCATCCGGCTTTACCGCGAAGCCTTGAATTCTATACTTTGATAACGTCCACAAAGCCAGAATTCCATCGTGCCACTTGATTTTTTTCCCTTCGTCAGGTGTACGAGGATTATACTCAATAGGTATTTCTTTGATATGTTGTTTTAACAACAACAGTTTAGCGGTAATTTCCGGTTCAATCTCAAAGCGATGGCTGGTCAGGGGAATATTCTTGATGATTTCAGCCCGAAATACCTTGTACGCAGTTTCCATATCCGTCAGGTGAGAGCCGTACAGCAAATTGGTGTACCATACCAGAAATTTATTGGCCCATAGTGTTTTTCTGGGAATCTTGTTGGCCGGATGCAGGAAACGCGACCCGTACACCACATTGGTTTCGTTGTTCAAAATGGGTGTAATCAGCCGTTGATACTCTTCCGGGTTTAATTCCAGGTCTGCATCCTGGATGATGACAATATCTCCAGTGACATAAGTCAATCCAATCCGAATTGCCACTCCTTTCCCTAGATTCACACGAGAGTAGTGAACAACGGTCACATCCTGTTCCCGGCCTTTTAAGATATCGGCTGTGTGGTCGTTGGAGCCATCGTCAACCACGATAATTTCTTTCTCTAGCGGTAAGGATACGGCTCTAACTTTATCAATCACTTCACTGATGGTCGTTTCTTCATTATAGACTGGAATGATAACGGATAATTTCATTTGATAAACCGGCCTCGCTTGATGTTGTGTAAATGTTTACCTATTCACCCGCACCACAATCTTATCCTGCACATCCTCAATCCGCACAGAATCCCCCACCGGCTCCGCCGCGCCGGCAGGCAGGAGGGCTACGTCCAGATGATACCGTTCGCCGGGCAGGGCGTCAAGTTCCAGCCGGTAGCCGGCGGCCAGCACTTCCCCGGCCTGCCATACCTGCCTGGCCCCGTCG
>RFJV01000133.1 GCA_003694775.1 Chloroflexota bacterium
ACAAACTCACTAACACAAGGAGACGTTGCCTGATGTATCGCCCCAAGAGAAGCTACATTATCTTGTTAGGAGTGCTGGCAGTGATATTGGGGATGGCTGTCCCCGTTCTGGCGGATGGGCCATCGCTGGCAGAACATCTGCGGGCTATTTCTTCAGCCGCCCACGAAGGTGTAGAAGCCGCAGAAGCCGGCGACATCGAGACCCTGCGCCACGAGTACGACGAAATCCACGAGGCCTGGGAAGGATTTGAAGATGAGATTCGCAGTGCCGACCCAATGGCTTACGTGGAACTGGAAGGCGCGCTGGCGGCAGTCAAAGAGGCCGTTCAGGCCGAGCCGGTTGACACCACGGCGGCAAAGCAGGCCTACGAATACCTGCAGGTCGAAGCAGACGAATTTGCCGAAAAGTTTGCCGCCGGCACTTCCACGGATTCCGGCTCCAACCTGGCCGCCAATCTGCGGGCTGTGGCCCACGCCGCCCACGAAGGTGTAGAAGCCGCAGAAGCCGGCGATATCGAGACCCTGCGCCACGAGTACGACGAAATCCACGAGGCCTGGGAAGGATTTGAAGACTCCATCCGCGCCCAAAGCCCAACCGCTTACGTGGAGCTGGAAGGCGCGCTGGATGCGGTCAAGGAGGCCCTGAAGGCTGACCCGCCAGACCTGGCTGTGGCCGGGCAGGCCTTTGCCCATCTGCAGGCAGAAGCCGAGGAATTTGCCGAAGCGTTCGAAGCCGGTACGGCTCCTGCTGGAGAGGCGGTGGAAGCCACTCCCGCCGACCTGCTGAAGAACCTGGACACGGCTTACCAGGCCGTTGAATCCGGCGACACGGCCACCGCGGCGGAGCAGGTTCAGGCGGTCATTATGGCCTGGCCGAGTGTAGAAGGAGCCATCGCCGTAAAAGACCCCGACGCCTACACCGCCATCGAGGTGGACCTGAGCAAGGCCGCCGGCGCGCTGAAGTCCGGGGATATGGCCGGGGCAGAAGCGGCAATTGAGCGTCTGCGGGAAAATCTGGCTCCCTTTGCCGCCGGAACCCGCTACACCGCCTTCGACGCGGCGGCCATTATCCTGCGCGAAGGGCTGGAAGCCCTGCTGGTCATCGTAGCTTTGCTGGCTTTCCTCAACCGCTCCGGCAATGCTGACAAGCGAGGCTGGATTTGGGGCGGCGCGCTGATGGGGGTGCTGGCAAGTCTGGTTACCGCCTTTATTCTCCAGCGCATCTTCAGCGCGGCGATAGCCGGTCAGAACCGGGAGCTGATTGAAGGTATTACCGGACTGGTGGCCGCGGCCCTGCTGTTCTACGTGTCTTACTGGCTTCACAGCAAGTCGAATCTGAAAGCCTGGCAAAAATTCATCGACCAGCGGACTTCGCAGGCCCTGGCCCGCGGCAGTATGCTGGGCCTGGCGGCGCTCTCCTTCCTGGCGGTGTTCCGGGAAGGCGCAGAAACCACCATCTTTTATCTGGGGATGGCTCCCTCCATCACCCTCACCGACCTGACCACCGGGCTGGGAGTTGGCTTCGGTATCCTGGTGGTGGTCGCCGTACTGATGCTGAAGGTTGGCCTTCGCCTGCCTCTGCGTCCCTTCTTCCAGGTGGCCGGTCTGCTGGTGTACTATCTGGGCTTCAAGTTTGTGGGAAGCGGCATTCACGCCCTGCAGGTGGCGGGCGTTCTGCCGGCCACCCCGGCAGACTTTCTGCAGGCTGTTCCTTTTATCGGCCTGTATCCCACCTGGGAAGTATTCATCCCTCAGCTTCTCCTGCTGGTCGCCGCGGTGGCGGTGGTGATGTACCTGCGTTCCCAGCACAACCGGGCCGCAGTGCCCGTCCGGTAGGGGCAGGTCGGCAGAATTCAACACGACTGCATGCGGGGCGACGGCTGGTCGCCCCGCTTTTTTTTGCGGCAAACCTCTGCCGGGCGGTTGAAACGGTATACATTCCGTAAACCGGTGTTGAAAACTTGGCGAAACCGGCAACCACGCGTATAATGGAGGCCGGTTTTACAGGCAAAAACTACGTAATACTCCTGGCCTGAGCAGGTCAGAGGTCAAAGATGCCCTCACCTCCCCACTTATGGCGGAGGTGTTTCTATGTTTGAAAGACGTACCGCCCGGCGGCAGGTCGCACCAGCGTATACCGGGCGTACACGGACAACATCTCACTACTACCTTCTGGAGGCGTAACTGTATGAGTACCAAAAAATGGGTATATCTATTTGAGGAAGTGGAAGAAGCGGAAAAATATGTCGGCGGAAACTGGGAAGACGTCCGCGCCCTGCTGGGCGGAAAGGGCGCCAACCTGGCCGACATGACCCGCGCCGGTCTGCCGGTTCCCCCCGGCTTCACCGTTACCACCGAGGCCTGCAACGCCTACCTGGCCGCAGGCAACCAGTTCCCCGAAGGGATGTGGGAACAGGAACTGGAAGCCCTGCAGAAGATTGAGGAAAAAACCGGCAAGAAATTCGGTGACCCGACCCGGCCTCTGCTGGTTTCCTGCCGCTCCGGGGCCAAGTTCTCTATGCCCGGTATGATGGACACCGTCCTCAACATCGGCCTCACCGATGAGGTGGTCGAAGGAATGGCAAAGCTCACCGGCGACGCCCGCTTTGCCTACGACTCCTACCGCCGCCTCATCCAGATGTTCGGCAGTGTGGTGATGGGCATTCCAGACGAGCCGTTTGAAGACGTGCTGGCCGAAGCCCGCCAGAAAGCCGGCGTCAAAACCGATGCCGAACTGAATGCCGAACAGTGGAAAGAAGTCGTAGAAATTTTCAAGAAAATTTTCAAGGAACACACCGGCCGCGACTTCCCGCAGGACCCCATCGAGCAAATTCGCCTGGCAACCGAAGCCGTCTTCAAGAGCTGGAACGGCAAGCGGGCCGTGGACTACCGCAACGCCGCCGGCATTCCTCACGACCTGGGTACCGCGGTCAACATTGTGACGATGGTCTTTGGCAATATGGGCAACACCTCCGGCACCGGTGTGGCCTTTACCCGCGACCCCTCCACCGGCGAAAAGAAAATCTTTGGCGAATACCTGATTAACGCCCAGGGCGAAGACGTGGTCGCCGGTATCCGCAACACCCAGCCCATCTCCGCTATGGAGAAGGAACTCCCCGAAGCCTACGCCCAGTTCCTGGAAATCTGCGAAAAGCTGGAAAAACATTACAAGGAAATGCAGGACGTGGAGTTCACCATTGAGCAGGGCAAGCTGTGGATGCTCCAGACCCGCGACGGCAAACGCACCGCCCGCGCCGCTATCAAGATTGCCGTAGATATGGCAAACGAGGGCCTGATTACCCGCGAGCAGGCTGTTCTGCGGGTCAGCCCGGAACAGGTGGACACCCTCCTGCACCCGCAGTTCGACCTGGAAGCCAAGAAGGCCGCCACGGCCGAAGGCAAACTGCTGGCCAAGGGCGTCAACGCCTCTCCCGGCGCGGCCGTTGGCGTGGTTGCCTTTGACGCCGACCTGGCCGAAAAATGGGGCAAGGAAGAGGGCAAAGCCGTCATTATGGTGCGCCCCTTCACCCGCCCGGACGACGTGCACGGTATGCTGGCCGCCAAGGGCATTCTGACCAGCGAAGGCGGGGCCACCAGCCACGCCGCGGTGGTTGCCCGGCAGTTCGGCGTGCCCTGCGTGGTGGGCGCCAGCGATATTGTGATTGACCTGGAAAAACGGCAGATGACCGCCCACGGCGTAACCGTCAAGGAAGGCGAATGGGTCTCCATCGACGGGTCTACCGGTGAGGCGTTTGTCGGCCAGATTCCCACCGTAGAAACCAGGCTGGAAGAGCAGAAAGACCTGATGACCCTGCTCTCCTGGGCCGATGAGTTCCGCCGTCTGCAAATCTGGGCCAATGCCGACTATCCGCAGGACGCCCAGCGTGCCCGCAACTACGGTGCTCAGGGCATCGGCCTGTGCCGCACCGAGCACATGTTCTTTGAAGAAGAACGTCTGCCCTTTGTGCAGAAGATGATTCTGGCAAAGTCCGAAGAAGAACGCCAGGAAGCCCTGGACGCGCTCCTGCCCTACCAGCGGGAAGACTTTGCCGGCCTCTTCCGGGTGATGACCGGCCTGCCTGTTATCATCCGTCTGATTGACCCGCCTCTGCACGAGTTCCTGCCCAGCCACGACGAGGTCTTTGAGCGGGTCATCACCAAGCGGGTCAAGGGCGAAACCGAAGGCCTGAAGGAAGACGAAGAACTGCTGGCGGCCATCGAAAGCATGCACGAAAGCAACCCCATGATGGGTCTGCGCGGGGTGCGTCTGAGCATCGTTCTGCCCGGCATCGTCAAGATGCAGGTGCGGGCCATCTTTGAAGCCGCCTGCCAGGTGAAGAAAGAAGGTCTGGAACCCAAGCCGGAAGTGATGATTCCGCTGACCGGGCATGTCAACGAACTGAAGGTCATCCAGCCCCAGCTTGAGGAAGTTGCCAAGCAGGTGATGAAAGAGCAGGGCGTGGAAGTGGAATACAAGTTCGGGACGATGATTGAAATCCCGCGGGCGGCGGTCACCGCGGCAGAAATTGCCGGTGTAGCCGAATTCTTCTCCTTCGGCACCAACGACCTGACCCAGATGACCTTTGGCTACTCCCGTGACGACGCCGAGGCCGGCTTCCTGCTGAAGTACGTGGAAGACGGCATCCTGCCCAAGAACCCCTTCCAGACTCTGGACGTGGACGGTGTGGGCCAGCTGATGAAGATGGCAGTAGAAAACGGCCGCAAGACCCGCCCCGACCTGGAAGTGGGCATCTGCGGCGAGCACGGCGGCGACCCGGCCTCCATCGCCTTCTGCCACAGCATCAACCAGAACTACGTGAGCTGTTCTCCCTTCCGTGTGCCGATTGCCCGCCTGGCCGCGGCGCAGGCCGCCCTGAAGGAAAAAGGCTTCTCGGCCAAGTAGCACCAACCGGTTAGAAGCAGAACGGAGGCTCACCCGCCGGTGAGTCTCCGTTTTTTGTTATCATTTCCCCCAACCTGTGAGGGCTTATGGCACAACACCGCTTGTTTCCTTATCTGGTACTGCTGGTCGGGGTGCTGGTGGCGGCCACCTCGTCCATACTGGTGCGGCTGGCCCAGGAGGGCGGCGCGCCGTCGCTGGTGATTGCGGCCTGGCGGCTGACCCTGGCAGTGCTCATTCTGACTCCGCTGGCCTGGCGGCGCGGCAGTGACGAAATCCGCCGGCTCAGCCGGCGGGATGTCTGGCTGGGCGTGATTGCCGGGATATTTCTGGCCGCGCATATGGCGACGTGGATTTCCTCGCTGGCGTATACATCGGTGGCCTCGTCTGCGGCCCTGGTGACCACCAATCCCCTGTGGGTGGCTCTGCTGGTGTTCATTCTCTACCGGGAGAAACCCACCCGCTTTACCCTGGTGGGGCTGGTGGCGGCCATCGGCGGCAGTATTTTGATTGCCTTCAGCGACGGCGGTGTGCTGGCTTTGACCAGCGGGGCAAGCGGACTGTCGTTCCAGGCCAACTGGCAGAATCTGCTCGCCCCGCCGGACAAGGCCGATACCGCGCTCCTGGGCGATGGTCTGGCCCTGCTGGGCGCGATGACCGTGACCGGCTACCTGCTGATTGGCCGCAACCTGCGCACCCACCTGTCGACCACCGCCTATGTGTGGCTGGCCTACACCGCGGCAATGGTGACGCTGGTGCTGGTGGTGCTGGTCGCCGGACAGTCCTTCTGGGGCTACCCGGCGATGGTGTACGTGTGGCTGGTTCTGCTGGCTGTGGGGCCTCAGCTCATCAGCCACACGTCTTTCAACTGGGCGCTGGCCCATCTTTCCACCACCTTTGTGGCCCTGTCTATCCTGGGCGAGCCGGTGGGGTCGGCAATTTTTGCCTTCTTCATCTTTGGCGAGGCGTTCGAGCCGGTTCAGCTTATTGGATTTGTGCTCCTGCTGGCCGGTATCGGAATGGGGGTGTTGGGGGAGAACAGAAGCTAGGAAGTTTGTTTCTTCTCTGGCAAAATTGCTGGCCTCGTGTTATAATGCACTCATCAAACGCCGTTAGTTTGAGGCCGGTATGGAATTAAAACTGCTCCTAGCCTACAACATCAAACCGCACCGGGAAGCAGAATACTACCGCTTTGTGATGGGTGAATTTTTGCCCGCGGTTCAGAATCTGGGACTCTATATGGTTGAAGGCTGGCAGACCGCCTACGGCAGTTACCCCGCCCGACTGCTGGGCTTTCGGGCCAACAGCAATGTTGATATTCCCCGCCTCCTGCGCAGTCCGGAATGGCAGGAGGCCCGCGATAAACTGCTCCGGTACGTCAGCGATTACGAAGAGCGGGTTGTCCCGGCCCGGAATATGTTCCAGTTTTTCATCCCCAAAGATAGATAGTTTTTGTAGGGCGACATTAATGTCGCCCTACACTCCCAGCCGGTTGCGGCGCAGAATTTCGTCCGTTGACTGGCGGGTGACCGGCTTGTGGCCCGGCAGGGGCAGAATCCGCTCGTGAATCACATCGATAATCCATTCTTTCTGCGGGAAGAAGCCGTCCTCCAGCTCTGCCGGGGGCGTAATCCAGTTCCGCGACCCCACCACCGCCACCGGCCCGTCGAGATAATCAAAAGCCAACTG
>RFJV01000703.1 GCA_003694775.1 Chloroflexota bacterium
CTCCCCTCTTTTGGCTTCCTGGTAAGACGTGATACGGAGGTGTAATTATGGTTGCTTCTGAAGAAGATACATCCACTCTTTCCTCCACCGCCGGTCAGGATGACTTCCTGGACCGGCGCTTTCCTGACCCGTTTGGGCTTGAGGCCCATCGCCCGCAGGGTATTGAACATCTCCAGCCCGCGCGCCAGCGCCGGGCCGAAACCCTGCGGCAGTTTGGGGTCGATGATGCGGGCCAGGTTGTCCCTCAGGTCGTCCAGGCGCTCCACGCCCAGCGCCCAGGCCATCCGGTCGGGGTGGCCCAGGCTGTTGATGAGCACCGGTGTGTCGCAGCCGGTGACGTTTTCAAACAGCAGGGCGACGTTTTTTTCCAGCGGTCCCTTGCAGACCCGGTCGGTGATTTCGGTGATTTCCAGCTCCGGGGAGACTGGCTCCCGGATGCGTTTCAGGTGTCCGCGGCGCTCCAGCAGGTCGACAAACTCGCGCAGGTTTTTGAAGGCCATTATTGCATATTAATCTTTCTCGTATGGCTTGCCGTCTGCCGCGGGTGGAATGGCCTGTCCGATGACGCCTGCCAGCACCACCATTGTCACAATGTACGGGGCCATTAGCAGGAATTCACTGGGAATGGGGACTTGCTGGATGCCCAGGCCCTGCATCTTCACCTGCAGGGCGTCGGCAAAGCCAAAAATCAGCGACGCGCCGAACGCGCCCAGGGGAGTCCACTTGCCAAAAATCATTGCCGCCAGCCCGATGAAGCCTTTTCCGGCGGTCAGCACCTCATCAAACCGCCCCACCGAGCCAATAGTGAAGTACGCCCCGCCAATCCCGGCAATCAACCCGCCAATAATAACGTTGATGTACCGCATCTTGAACACATTGATACCCAACGTGTCGGCGGCTTCCGGGTGTTCTCCCACCGCAATGGTGCGTAAACCCCAGCGGGTGTAAAACAGCATAATGTGGATGGCAATGACCAACACAAACAAGATATAGATAATCAGCCGGTTTTCAAACAGCAGAGGGCCAATGATGGGAATGTGGGACAGCAAGGGAACCGGCATCGTCTTAAATGTACCGCCGCTGTTCAGGGCAGGGATGGGTTGGAGGAAGCGCTGGCTCATAAAGCTGGTAATCCCTACCGAGAAGATATTGATGACCGTCCCGCTGACAATCTGGTCTACCTTGAAGGTAATCGACAGCCAGGCGTGGAAGGCGGCCAGAATTCCGCCGGTCAGCATGCCGGCAAAGAGACCCAACAGCAGGTACCAGGGCATAGCCTCGGAGATGTTGACCTTGTCGAGCGTTTGCCCAATGCTGACAATCCAGCCCGGAAACAGCGGGGCCTGCGTCACCGCGTTGACCGCGTCGTAGTTGCGGAAGATGCTGGCGACCACCACTGCCACCATAGCCCCGCTGAGCATCATACCCTCAATGGCAATGTTGATGACCCCGGCCCGCTCGCACATAATGCCGCTCAGCGCGCCAAAGGCGATGGGCGTGGCCCGGAGCAGAGAGGCAGAAATCATCCCCAGCAGGTTCATCGACGTGCCGCGGGCGGCCCAGGTGAGGAAGGCAAAGATAAACATCAACACGACCACCAGCAGGGCCAGGTACACCCGTTTGAAGCCTTTTGCCAACTGCCAGCCGCCAAAAAAGGCCGATACAATGGCTAACAGCCACAGGGTACTGCGGGTCGGCAGAACCCAGTCCTCCAGCCGGGGGGCGTTGGTCTTTGCTCCCGGATTCAGGCCAAAGGTGGTGGTCATTTCCGGCGTGGTGTTCAGGGCAAAAAAGCCGATAATGGCTACCGCCACCACCAGGAAAAAGATGCCCATCCCCACGTGCCGTTTCTCTTCGATAATCGATGATGAAGCTGTCGCAGTCGCTGTACTCATCGCAGAATCCTCGATTCAATTATCAATTGGTTCATTGAAAATTGGCTCATTGGCTCATTGACCAATTGGCTCATTGCCCCATTGCCTACGCGCCCCAGCCGCGGGTAAAGACGGCCCGTTCCAGCTCCTCTCTGGCCCGGACACGGTAAATCCAGCGCACGATAGCCGGCGCGGCAATGAAGACAATCACCAAAGCCTGCACCACCGAGATAATGTCGATGGGAATGCTGGCGACCGACTGCATTCGGGTAGCGCCGTTTCGCAGAGTGCCGAACAGCAGAGAAGCCAGCACCACGCCCAGAGGGTGGCTTTTACCCAGCAGGGCCAGGGCGATGGCGTCGAAGCCGTAGCCGGCAGAAAAACCGCCGGCCAAAAAGTGGTTCAGCCCCAGCACCTCATTACTGCCGGCCAGCCCGGCCAGGCCACCGCTGATAGCCATCGTCAGCACGGTGATGCGGGTGATTTTGATGCCGCCGTAGCGGGCCGCGTTGGGGTTGGCCCCCACGGTACGGATTTCAAATCCCAGGGTGGTTTTGAACAACAGCCACCAGACCCCAAAGGCCACGGCCAGGGCCAGGAAAAAGCCCCAGTGGAACCGGTATCCCTCAAACAGTTGAGGCAGGTAGGCGCTGGGATAGATTTCTGCCGTCACCGGTGCGTCGCCGCCGGGGCGTCGCAAGGGGCCGGTAAAGGCCCAGTCAAAAAAGCGGAAGGCAATATAGTTCATCATAATGGTATTGATGACTTCATGCGCCCCGGTTTTGGCCTTCAGATAGCCGGGAATGGCCCCGTAGATGGCCCCTCCCAGCATGCCGCCCAGCAAGGCCAGCGGCAGATGGATAATGGCCGGTAGCTGAAAGCTGTAGCCAATCACCACCGACACGCCCGCGGCCACCAACAGCTGGCCTTCCCCGCCGATGTTGAACAGCCCGCCGCGGAAGCCCAGAGCTACCGCCAGACCGGCAAAGATATACGGCGTGGAGGCCACCAGACTTTCGCTGATGGCGTTGGCGTCGCCCAGGGAGCCGGAAAACAGCGCCCCATAGGCCACGGCCACACTGCGGACAATGGCCCCCAATCCGGCCCCGAACCCCTCCCTGAACGCGGCATAGACCTCGGCGTCGGTGACAACGATGATGACCGCGCCGATGACCAGGGCGGAAAATACGGCCAGAATGGGCACCAGCACCGCATCGAGAATGGTCCTCAACCAGGTCCCTCCTCGCGGCGGGCCAGATTCTGGTGCAGAAGATGAAACGGGAGTTGTTGCTTCCATAGCCAGCGAATCTCCTATCTCCGAAAGTACTATCCGGTAGCTCCGGTCACCCCGACTCGCGGTTTAGGCCGGGGGAATGGTTCTCAAACTGACATCGTACATTGCCAGGACATTCTCCAGCGGCGTGTCGGGCTGAATGTGGTGCGAACTGCACATAATGTAGCCGCCGTTCTGCCCCAGCACCCGAACCCGTTCCCGCACTTCGGCCCGGACTTCATCGGGCGCGCCGCGGGGCAGGGTTTTGATAATGTCGATGCCGCCGTGAAAGGTCAGCCGGTCTCCGTACTGGGCCTTGAGCGCAGTTGGCTCCATCCCTTTGGCGTCCGGTTGGATGGGATTCAGTACGTTGACCCCCATCTCTATCAGTTCCGGAATCAGCGGGGCTACTGCGCCGTCGCAGTGGTACATAGCCGGTTTGCCGTAGCTGTGAATCAGGTCCAGAATCTTCTGGTGGCGCGGTTTGACCAGCTTGCGCCAGTCGTTGGGGGAGATGAGCAGGGAGTTCTGGGTGGCAACGTCATCGTAGGTGTAAACCATATCCAGTTTGTCGCCGGCCAGTTCCAGCACGGTTTTCAGGTTTTCCAGGTGGACTTCCAGAATGCGGTCCATAATGTATTCCGGGATGGCCGGGTTCATAACGATGTCCAGCATAAACTGCTCCAGGCCGCGCAAGGCCCAGGCCTGCTCAAAAAAGGACCCCAGCCGGAACCGGACATGGAATGGGCCGTCTTGCTGGAGCCGGTCAATCATAGCCGGCAGTTCGGAAAAGTCCCACCAGTCGGGGGTGGGCCAGGAGTGGTTTTTGAGTTCCTCTACGCTGGTGGCTTCGGACAGCACCCATTCGGCAATGCCTTCGTAATGGCCGTAGGCGTGCTCTTCCAGCCGGTAGGGAACGCCCCAGATATCGTACAGCGTGCCATCGGGGGTGACCTGCCGCCACATCCGGTTAGGGGTGGAGCGCACCAGCGTGCTCCACCAGTCTATTCTGGCCCCCGGCTTGAGCGCCGATTCCGGAGGGGCGCAGAACATATCGTAGGAGAAGAGGCGGCAATCAACTTCCAGAATCCGCAGAACGGCTTCCCGTTCCGGCTGGAGCCAGGTCATATCTTCCAGGCCGGTGGTATCCGGCTGTAGATGTTCGACCAGTTGGTCCCACACCTCGGTGGTGGCCAGAAAGTCAACCGGAATCCGGTCGGGAGTCTGGTGGTTGATAGCGGCACGGACGCGTGCCTGGGGAGTCATTGGAGCAGTCATTGAATGGGTTAAACCTCCGGTTAGAATGCATCTGTTTCAAGGAAATGTTCTGCCTGGTCAAAAATTTGCCGGGCTACGGCTAAGGCTTCAACTGCCTCTTTCTTCCCCGGCAGGCCTTCCGGGAGAGTGCCGGGAAGAGCATCTGGATACCGGGTTGGAATGTAGTAATTGTCCATCTTGAGCAGTTCGTTTTGCAGGTCATCAAACCATTTTTCAGGCAGTACAGCCAAGAGTTCACCGATAGCGTGGGTTCTGGGAACTGTTTTTTTGTAGTGGGTGAGTAATCCCTTTAAAACCTTTTCAATACATTGCTGAGCGTGGAAGCAAACCTGATTATAAAGTTCATCGTCCAGAGATAGCTCCGCCACCCGTAAGTCTTCGCGGGCGAATGCAAGCCATCGTTTACCCGGCGCGTTCATAAACGACAATCCCCTTCCCGGCAATTTCGTCACGCACAAATGGGCGTTCCCGGCACAGTTCCTCAAACTCATCCGGGGTATAGACCAGGATATCTGTGGCTACCTGAGGTTTCAGGAGCTGTCGAATCTGGTGCAGGCGTTCCATAAACGGCAGGTTAGTTGATTGAATCACCAGCAAATCTATATCTGACCAGGCCTGGATTTTTCCGGTTGCCAAAGAGCCAAATATGATCACTTTTTCCGGCTGAACATACTGCTGTAGCAGTTCCAGGTATCGTTTCAGTTCTTGTTCCAGCAATCGTTTGCGTTCCGGCGCGTTTTTATCCATCATACAATCTGCTTACCTTACCGCTTCAGCAGTTCCAGCACGTAGGCGTGAAACGATTCCACGTCTACCTTGTCTGCGGCGCGGA
>RFJV01000704.1 GCA_003694775.1 Chloroflexota bacterium
CAGATTGCCCGCGCACTGCGTCCGGGCGGGCGTCTGTGTCTGGAACTGCTGAACCCGGCGCGGGTCGACCGGGAGCACAGTACCTGGTGGTTCACCGACCAGACCGGTCTGTGGGGCGATGGGCCGTTTCTGCACCTGGGGGAACGCTTCTGGGATGAGGCGGAACAGGCGTCTATGGAGCGGTACTACATCCTCCACCTGGAAACCGGCCGCCTGGACGAGGTGCTTCTGTGTGACCAGGTTTACGCCGTCGAAACGATGACCGGGATGCTGGTTCAGGCCGGCTTCCGGCATGTTGACTGCTATCCCGCCTGGGATGGCCTGCCCCTGTACGATGCCCCTGAATGGATAGTCTACCTGGCCCAACGGTAGCCCCTGCCCATTGGGGTAGGGCGACATTAATGTCGCTCTACAATTTGCCTGCCTTCTTTCGCTTGCCGCCATAAATTCCCCACAACGAAAACCCGGTTTGAACGTGATGAATGTCACGAAATTTCGTGACATTCATCACTATACTTTCTGGACAGGGCGTACTACCATGTGACTATGGGTATTTATACGCAAAATCTTCTTGGTTTTATGCGTAAAATACCTGATAAATCGTAGTCAGCTGTATGTACGGTCTGCCGGCAAAAGGGTATCTGCCGGGGCAGGAGCAGATGCCGCGGTTAGCGCGGCAGACTGTACGGATTCTGGAAAGGGGGTGGTCTATCGAGTAGAAGCGAACGCACCATTTCTGTACTGCCACTATTCCATTCAACCGGTAAAACAATGATGTTAGGAGGGAACAGATGAAACGATATGTATTGCTGGCCGCGCTGCTGGTGGCCGCCGTGTTGGTGGTTTCCTGCGGGGTGATGGCCCAGCCAGAGCAGGCGCTGAATACCAGCGTGGAAACCGCCGCGCCCGCCGCCCCGGCGGCAGACCAACCGGTAGAAGCGCTGACTTTTGAAGCGCCGCAGTATGTAGGTGCGGAAAAGTGTAAGGAGTGCCACGAGGAGATTTACGATTCCGCCTCCAAGACCGGGCACTTCTACAAGCTGAACAAGGTGGTTGATGGCAAGCCGCCAGAGTATCCGTACAGCGAGGTTCCCAACCCGCCGGAGGGATACACCTGGGACGACATCAGCTACGTCATCGGTGGGTTTGGCTGGAAGGCTCGCTTCATCGACAAGCAGGGCTTCATCATCACCGGCGAAAAGGTCCAGTACAACCTGTACAATGAAGACCTGGACATGGGCGAAAACTGGGTCGCCTACGAAGCCGATGTGAAAGAAAAGCCCTATACCTGCGGCACCTGCCACACCACCGGTTACAACCCCGAAGGCCACCAGGATGGCCTGCCCGGCCTGGTTGGTACCTGGGCTGAACCCGGCATCAAATGCGAAGCCTGCCACGGCCCCGGAAGCCAGCACGCAGAAAATCCGTACCTGGTCGAGATGAAAGTTGACCGGGATTCGGAACTGTGCGGCTCCTGCCACCGCCGGGGTGAAGTTGAGTCTATTGATGCCAAAGGCGGCTTCATCAAGCACCACGAGCAGTACGAAGAGCTGTTCGAGTCCAAGAAGCGGGTGATGCGCTGTGTAGACTGCCACAACCCGCATGAGACAGTCAAGTATGCCAAGAAGCTCGGTATCCGCACCGCGTGCGAAAACTGCCACTTTGAAAACGCCAAATTCCAGAAAATCACCGACCGCAAGCACGCCGAATGTGTGGACTGCCATATGCCGCGGGTCACCAAGAGTGCCCTAGGCGACCCGGCCCGCTTCTCCGGCGACATCCGCACCCACCTGATGGCTATCAACCCCTTCTCTACCTCCCAGTTTGACGAAGAAGGAAAGTTCTCCCAGCCGTACCTGAGCCTGGACTTTGCCTGCAAGAGCTGTCACTATGAAGGCGGTCCGGCCAGTGTGGTGTCGGATGAAGAGCTGGTCGACATGGCCGTGGGCTACCACGACCGTGACAAGGCCGGCAGTGCCAACGGGCAGTAAGGAACGATTTTTTCAAAAAGGTCACGCAGAATCTCTCTGCGTGACCTTTTTTCTTGGCGATAAATGTCATCCGATTTTTGTGACAAATGTCACTTGGTTTTTAAGCCGGTTTATGGGATGATATGCGTAAAAATACCCATATTCGGGGATACTGTTTGTGCTGTTTTGCTTATAAGTCTCATGTTGGAATCTACCGTCTGAAGGAGGCCCAGCTAGAGTGGGAAGTAAAACAATGAAAAAGCTATTGGTACTTTTGACTCTGATTCTGGTTGTTGTCCTGGTCGCCGCCTGTGCCGGCGAGCCGGGACCGCAAGGCCCTCCCGGCCCTCCCGGACCGCCCGGCCCGCAAGGCCCCGCCGGACCGCAGGGACCTCCCGGCCCTCCCGGCGCTGACGGTCGGGACGGTGAGGATGGCCTCAGCTACACCCCGCCCGACTATGTGGGGTCGGAGGCCTGCCAGGAGTGCCACGAGGACATCTACAAATCGTTTATGAAAACCGGCCATCCGTACAAGCTGAACAAGGTGGTGGATGGTAAACCGCCCAAGTACCCCTTCAGTGAGGTCCCCAACCCGCCGGAGGGATACACCTGGGACGACATCAGCTACGTTATCGGCGGGTACGGCTGGAAGGCCCGCTTCATCGACAAGCAGGGCTTCATCATCACCGGTGATGCCGATGCCAAAACCCAGTACAACCTGTACAACGAAGAACTGGATATGGGGGATAACTGGGTCCCATACCACGCCGGTGAAGAAAAGCCTTACAACTGCGGCTCCTGCCACACCACCGGTTACAGCACCCAGGGCAACCAGGACGGTCTGCCGGGCCTGATTGGTACCTGGGCCTTGCCCGGCATCCAGTGCGAGGAGTGCCACGGACCGGCCAGCCGCCACGTCAACGACCCGGAACGGGAACCAATGCAGATTATCCGCGATGGTGAGTTCTGCGGGCGCTGTCACAGCCGCGGGGAAGTCACCGAAATTGATGCCAGCGGCGGCTTCATCAAGCATCACGAGCAGTACGAGGAGCTGTTCGAATCCAAGAAGCGGGTGATGGACTGCGTGGACTGCCACGACCCGCACCAGACGGTCAAATATTCCAAGAAGCTGGGTATCAAAACCGCCTGCGAAAACTGCCACATCGAACAGGCCGACTACCAGAAAATTACCGACCGCAAGCACGCCGAATGTATCGACTGCCACATGCCGCGGGTCACCAAGAGCGCCCTGGGCGACCCGGAGCGGTACACCGGCGATATCCGCACTCACCTGATGGCTATCAAACCGACCTCACTGGTGACTTTTGAAGCCGACCAGACCGTGGCCAAGCCGTACCTGAGCCTGGACTTCGCCTGCAAGAGCTGTCATCACGAAGGCGGCAAGGCCAGCGTCAAGTCCGACGAGGAGCTGGTCGATATGGCTCTGGGCTACCACGACCGCGACCAGGCCGGAAGCCGAAATAAGCAGTAGCTTCTTGCTGTAGACCCTATCCGAAGATTCTGCCGGGGCAGGCGAAGGCATTGCCTTTGCCTGCCGGCGATACCTGATACGAATGTCCGGATAGGCGACCGGCTCGCAACAACCGGATAGAGTCAGGTCACGCAGACGCTTTCTGGCCCGCGTGGCCTGGCTCTCCTGTTTCGTTTGGATTCAGACAGGGGAAACACCATGCACCACCGCAGATTTATCTTGTCCATCTTGTTCCTGTTTGTTCTGTTTCTGCCGGGGTGGGGCTGGGAACAACCCGCCCGCGCCGATGGTCCCCCGCCAGACTACGCCTGCCGCGGATGCCACGGCACCAACCAGCGGCAGTTGACCCTGCCGTCCGGGGAAACCCTGCCTCTGCAGGTCCCCCTGGACGAACTGGACCGGTCGGCGCACAGTCCCACGGCTGACCAGGCGGTGTACTGCACGGCCTGCCACCAGGGCCGGCGGCGCTACCGCTACCCCCACCAGCCGAACCCGGCTCAGAACCAGCGCCAGCTCCGCCAGGCAATGTCGGCGGTGTGCCAGGACTGCCATTACCCGCACCGGCCTCTGCACGACGGCCTGGAAACCAGCGATGATTTGCCCGAATGTGTGGACTGCCACGGCAGTCACCAGATTGACCGGGTGAACAATATCCTTACGCGTATGTCGGCGGCCTGTCTTTCCTGCCACACCAACCAGACCGAGGCGTGGGTGGCCGATTTAATCGCCCCCCGTCCCGGTCTGGGGCAGGCCGCTCAAGAATATGTGGGCAGTGACCGCTGTGGCGGCTGTCACGAAGACATCTACTTTTCCTGGCGGCAAACCCTGCACGCCCGGATGGTGCAGGACCCGGCCTCCAATCCCAACGCCATCGTGGCCGATTTCCAGCAGTCCGACCCGGATTTGACCTTTACCCGCGATGAGGTGGCTTACACGATTGGCAGTCGCTGGAAGCAGTTGTTCATCACTCGCCAGGAAGACGGAACCCTGACCATCCTGCCCGCCCAGTGGAATGTTGCCAGCCGGGAATGGGTGCCCTACCGCCCGGAACCCGGCCAGCCGGAAGACTGGCGGCAGGCCTGCGGCTCATGTCACGTTACCGGCCTGGACACCCAGACCTGGGGTTTTGAGGAGTTCGGGATTGGCTGTGAAAGCTGTCACGGACCGGGCGGAGAGCACGTGTCCAACCCGGAAAAGGTCAAGCCGTACGCCCAGGTTGACGACCAGGTGTGCGGTGCTTGCCACAGCCGCGGTCGCTCACCCGCGGGCCATCCCTATCCAGAGTCGTACCGTCCCGGCGATACCCTGACCGACCACTTTACCTTTACCACCGCGGAGACGGATGTCTGGCCCGACGGGAGCGCCCGGAAAAATCACCAGCAGTATATGGACTGGCAGTTGGGCAGTCTGATGGCCCAGGCTACCACCACCAACTGCACCTCTTGCCATGCCGTTCACGACCCCGGCGCGGCTCAGGGACAGCTTGTCGCCCCGGTAAATGACCTGTGCCTGCAGTGCCACGGCGACAAGAAGGTCATCGTCCGGCATACGCCGTTCCACGACAACGCCGTCCGTAAACGGCAGTTTGCCTGTACCGATTGCCATATGCCGAAGATGGCCGTCAGTGCCGAGGCGTATGATATTCACAACCATTCCTTTTTACAGCCGGACCCTCAGGCCAGTCTGGACCACGGCGGCCTGGACAAAATGCCCAATGCCTGCAGTACCTGCCACACCGACCGGGCAGAAGACCCGGCCTGGGCGGTGAGCATTATCAACTTTGCCAAAAAGAACTACGCCATGGAATACCGGTCTGTCTTCGGGGCCGGACCTACGCCCACACCCCCGCCTCCGCCAACGCCGCCGCCGTCGGTGATTGAGCCGGCAGAGCCGGAGCCGCTCCCGGAAAATGGGGAGACAGGCCGCTCGCCCGCGGTATATCTGGGATTGGGTATCGTGCTGGTCGTACTGGTGTTTATCGGGTATCGTTATTGGAAATCAAGGCAGGTGAACCATGCGTAACCGGTTAGCCCGACTGTTTTTTCCGGATTCTGACGCGCCGCTGTGGGTCAAACTTCTGCCGTATGGCTTTCTGGTGGCCATCGGTTTGCTGATTTTTGCTGTGACCGGCGCGGTGTGGGAGTATACCAACAGCTCCCAGTTCTGCGGCACGGTTTGCCATACGATGCCGCCGGAGTACGCGGCGTACCAGATTTCGCCCCACGCCCGTGTGAACTGCGTGGAATGCCATATTGGCCGCGGTCTGATTGCTACCCAGTTTACCCGCAAGGTCAGCGACATCTCTCATGTGATAAAGTATGTGGGTGCCGCGGATTACGAGGTGCCCATCTTTGTCAAGCATCTGCGGCCTGCCAGCCAGATTTGCGAGCGCTGTCACAGCCCGGAGAAGTTTTCCGATGACAGCCTCCGCGAGTACCGGCGCTACGACGCGGCCCGCAACAACGAACTGACCATCACCTACCTGGCGTTCAAAACCGGCGGCGGCACTCACCGCGAAGGCCGGGGCAAAGGCATTCACTGGCACATCGAAAACCGGGTGGAGTACATCGCCACGGACGACCCCCGGCTGGAGCAGGAAATCCCGTGGGTGCGGGTCACCTATGCCGATAGCGGTCAGGTGGAAGAGTTTGTGGACATCGAGGCCGACCTGCCGCCCGATTTTGTGGCCCAAAACCAGGACCGCATGCGGGTGGTCGACTGTATGACCTGCCACAACCGGATTTCTCACCTCTTCCGCAACCCGTCGGATGCAATTGACGACGCCATGGCCCGCGGGCTGATTTCGCCGGAGATTCCGTACTTCAAGCAGAACGCGGTGGCGGTGATGGAGCGCCGCTACACCTCGATGGACGAAGCTCGCAACGCGGTGCTGGGCCTGAAGAACTACTACATTGTGAACTGGCCCGATTACTACCGGATGAATGCCGAAAAGGTAGACCGGGCCGTGGAAAACCTGGTAGAAATCTACCAGCGGATGGTCTTCCCGACCATGCAGGTCAGTTGGGATACCCATCCCAACAACCTGGGACACCGGGACTGGCCCGGCTGTTTCCGCTGTCACGATGGCAAGCACCTGAACCAGAAGCAGGAGAGCATCCGTATTGAGTGCAACCTGTGCCATTCTATCCCCATCCGCAACCGCCCCGATGGGACCATCCCGGCTCTGCCGGTGGAGGAGTCGTTCGAGCCGGAGTCGCACATCGATACCAACTGGATTTCGCGCCACCGCTTTGAGTTCGACGGCACGTGCGATGGCTGTCACGATGTGTCCAACCCCGGCGGCAAGGATGATTCCAGCTTCTGCGCCAACAGTGCCTGCCACGCCACCGAGTGGAAGTATGCCGGCCTGGATGCACCGGGGGTGATTGCCCTGACCAATGTGCTGGACGACTCTCTACCCCGCTACCCGGAAGCCCCCCTCACCTGGAACGACCTGGTGGGGCCGATTCTCCAGGCTCGCTGTGCCGCCTGCCACGGCGGAACGGCCGGCCTGAGCCTGGAAAGCTACGAGCAGATGAAGGCCGGCGGCAATTTGGGACCGGCTATCATTCCCGGCAATGCGGATGAAAGTCTCCTGGTTCAGCTTCAGCGCCGGGGCCATCCCAACAGTCTGTCTCCACGCGAGCTGGAATGGATTGTAGAATGGATAAATGCCGGCGCGCCGGAACAGTAAATCAGAAGTAGCTGTTCAGCACTCCGGCCGTCAATACCCCTCACCCCACCCCCTCCCCTCTCCCGCCGGCGGGAGAGGGGAGGGGGTGGCGAACATCGTGAGCCGGGGGAAGGGTGAGGGTCGAACAGCCCGCACCTGAACAGATACCCTATTGGTTTCATTGTAACTTCAGTTTAGATGAACGGCAAGTGAGGTATGTCTTGGTTGGGGGCGTGGCTTTGTTGAATTATGTTGAAGGCAGGAACACCCAGGACATTGACCTCATTGTGACGCTGGCTGACCTGGAGAAAGTACCTGAAATCACAGTAGAGAGCCTGGATAATCCGTACTTTGCTCGCGGAACGTTCCAGGGATTACAGATTGACATTTTGTTGACGAAAAACCCGCTGTTTGGGCAGGTACAGCAAAAGTATGTGGCAAAGCAGGCATTTGTGGAACGCGAAGTATCGATAGCGACGGTAGAAGGATTGCTGTTGCTGAAACTGTATGCCTTGCCATCGTTGTACCGGCAGGGGGATTTTGTGCGGGTGAGTATCTATGAAAATGATATTGCGGCGTTGATGTATGCCTATCAACCGGATATGGAAGCAATTTTGGAAGAATTGGAAGGATATGTAGGCGCAGGAGATATGGGGTCACTCAGAGAAATCGTAGCCGAGATTGAAGAGC
>RFJV01000705.1 GCA_003694775.1 Chloroflexota bacterium
TGGCCCAAGTCGGCTTTTAGCCGACTTTTTGTAACAGCCCAGAAATTCACCTGTGCCCTTTGGGTATTTCGGGGCTATCTCCACGCAAGCCCGGTATCCACGGATGAGTCAGCGTGGTTACGAGGCTAAGTTTATGTCTACTAAAAAAATGAAACGCAACCCAACCTTTAGGGGGTATTTTGGTTCGTAGGCCCGGCATCCCTATGCCGGGGCATAAGGATGCCCCGACTACACAAAAATGAAACGTACCCCCAATCTTTCCGGCTCCATTTGCCTGTCCCCCAGAAAATGGAGGGGCGATAATTGATAATTGTCCTGTTGTCGGCTATAATCGGACGGTATCTTTGACGGAAAGGACAGATTGCCTATGACGACTCCAACCCCTCCGCCGGCGGAATTTACCCAGGATGAACTGCTGGAACTGCAGAGAATCCGTGCTCTGGTATTGTCGCTTCAGCACAAGATAGCCAACCTCGACGCCGGCGAACAGCACGATGCCTACAACGACCAGTTCAACCGCATCCGGTTTGAGGCTTCGGCCATCCTGTCCGACCCCACTTTTGATGCCGCTGTACCCAAGGCAGTGTCGGCCTCGGTGCTGGCGGAACGGTCGCAGAAATCCATTGCCCGGCTTTCCACGCTGGTGGTGGTGGGGGTAGTGGTAGCTCTGGTGGGATTGGGAATAAATTCGGTGATTCTGGAAGACCTGCTGGTCAACACCGTAGGCTGTTTGACCGGCGCAGTAGGTATGTTTATTGTGCTGGGGGCATTGGTGGCAATGGGTATCAGTATACCCCGCCGGCGGTTGACCAACATGGCGGAGCTGTACCGGCTGTGCGACCAGCTTGTCCAGCGGCTGGATGAGGTGCTGGCCGCGGCCATTCCCAACTACCAGGATATGGCCGACGTGCCCCGGCCCGAATTTCCGACCGCGGCGCAAATGATGCTGGATTCCCTGGAAAAACAGGCCGCAGACTGGAACCAGAAGCTGGCCGAACTCACCGAACAACAGCGTGCCCTCGGCGCGCACACCGTTCTGGAGCTGAACCAGGCCATCGACTTTGTCCGCCGCGAAATCCAGCGCATCGAAATGGAAATGTCCAGCCTGCGCGACCGGTTTAAAGAATTGTGAATGGTGAATTCTTAATTGATAATGGGTCTGTCCAGAATTCCTAAAATTCTGGACGCACCCATTGATAATTGGCTCATTGAAAATTGAGCCATTGAATCAATAGGCCCCGCTTCCAAACAGCACCCGCGGGATGGTTTGCCATAGAATCTTGGTATCCAGGCTCAGGGACCAGTTTTCGATGTAGTAAATATCCAGCAAGGCCATCTCGTCAAAGGTCAGTTCCGACCGCCCGCTGACCTGCCACAGGCCGGTCAGGCCCGGCGACACTTCCAGCCGCCGCTTGTGCCACTCCTGGTACTGCTCCACCTCTGCCGGCAGGGGCGGTCGAGGCCCAATCAGGCTCATATCCCCCTTAAGCACATTGTAAAACTGGGGCAGTTCGTCCAGGCTGAGCCGCCGCAACCATCGGCCCACCCTGGTCACCCGCGGGTCCTGCCGGATTTTGAACAGCGGCCCGTCGGCCTCATTGAGGGCCCGGAGGGCCTCTTTCTGTTCCTCGGCGTCCTGCACCATCGAGCGAAACTTGTACAGGATGAACCGCCGCCCGTTTTTGCCGACCCGCTCCTGCCGGAACAGCACCGGGCCGGGCGATTCCATCTTTATCAGCAGGGCAATCAGCCCCATCAGCGGCGCGGCCATCGTCAGGGCGATGACGGAAATCACTACATCCATCGACCGTTTGATGAGCTGGTTCAGACCGCTGATGGTCACATCCTTCACCCCAATCATCGGCACACCGGCAATCTCTTCTATCTCCATCCGGCTGAGGGTCATCTGAAACAGGTCGGGGACGATTCTGGCCCGCACGTTGGCCCGCTCGCTCATCGCCATCAGGCTGATGATTTTGCGGTGGTACTGCCAGGGCAGGGTGATGATGACCTCGTCGATGTCTTCGGTGCGGAGAATCTCCTGCAGTTTGTCGGTACTGCCCAGGGCCTTGAACCGTCCGATGTCGGTTTCGCCTTTGATGGGGTTGTCATCCAGAAAGCCGACAATCTTCAGCCCGCTTTCCGGGTTGGCGATGAGGGCCCGCATTACCGCCCGGCCTACCTCCCCCGCACCCACAATCAGGGCACGCTTCACCCCAATGCCTCGCCGGCGAAGCTGTTTGAGCATCGCCACCTTTGCCAGCCGGCTGACCCCCAGAATTCCCACCGAGAGCAATCCGGCATACAGGAAAATCAGGCGCGAGTAGAACGCAGGCCGGTATAAAAACACCACCACAATACTGATAACAATCCCGGTGGCGGTGCCGTTGGCAATGGCGTACACCTCGTCCAGCCAGGAAACGTGCCGGCGCAGACGGTAAACCCCGTGCTGTTTGTACACCAGAATGAGCAGGGTGGTAAAGATTGCCACAAAGGGCAGGTACACCCGGTACGGCACGTTGAAAGCCGGGTCAACCGCCCGGAAAAGCTGGAGGTCGTACCGGAGCCAGTAGGCCAGCAGGAAGGCGATGTTAATCAGGATGATGTCGGTGACTATCCAGAATATGGTGGCCGCTCTTTGGTTGGTGATAAAGATTTCCAGTCGTTTCACGGCGACAAAACTTTCCGGTAAACATCTACGGTTTGTTGGGCCGTTGTTTGCCAGTTGAACCGGGCGGCCCGGCGACGCCCGGCCTGGGCCATTGCCGCCCGCCGGTCGGGCTGGTGGTACAGGCTCAGCAGGGCGTCGGTCAGGGCCTCCGTATCAGCCGGGTCGACCAGCCAGGCCGCGCCACCCGTCCCGGCAACCTCCGGCAGGGAGGCCGCGGTGCTGGTAATGACCGGCGTACCGCAGGCCATCGCTTCCAGGACGGGCAGGCCAAATCCCTCAAAGTGGGAGGGATACACAAAGATGGTGGCGGCATTATACCACAGCACCAGTTCTTCCTGGGGAATGTACCCCGGAAAATGGACAGAATCCGCCAGCCCCAGCGTTTCCACCAGGGCGAAAATCTGCTCGTAGTACCAGCCCTTTCCCCCGGCAATCACCAGCGGCGGCGCGTCTGGCTCTGCCTGCTTCCAGCGGGCATACGCTTTGAGCAGTCCAGCCACGTTTTTGCGCGGCTCCAGCGTACCCAGAAACAGGATAAATGTCTCCGGCAGACCGCGGGTCACCCGGAAGGTTTCTACCTCGGCGGGGGGCAGGGGGCGGAACTGCGAGTCTACCCCGCAGTACACCGTGTGTACCCGCTCCGCCGGAACCTTCAGCAGACGGATGACATCCTGCCGCGTGCTTTCGGAGATGGCAATCACCGCCCTGGCCCGCTGAACCGACCGCGCGGTAAATGTTTTCAGATACCACCGGTTGAAGGGCCGGAACGCGTCCGGATACCGCAGAAAGCTCAGGTCGTACACGGTGACCACCCAGGGCCGCGGCCCCGCCAGGGGGGCCACAAAGGCCAGCGCGTGCAGAAGGTCAACCTGCTTTTTCTGCAGGAGCCACGGCAGGACGGTCTGCTCCCACAGGATGCGGGCCATGGGACGGTGGGTGGGAAAACGGGTGAACTCCAGGTTCAGGGACGGCTGGCTAAAGGCCCGGTCGTGCAGGAAGGCCGTGTAGCGAAAGTCGGGTGAAACAGCCGGAAGCCTCTGCAGAAGGTTGAAGATGTACCAGCTAATGCCCGCGCCGCGGTACGACCGGCTCAGCGATAGCAACTGCGCGTTCAGCCCAATATGAAAGGCATGGTGTGTCATTGGCCCAATTATAACACAAACGAAAACAGGGAGGGAAACCGGCAGGGGTTAAAGTGAGGAGGAGGCAGAGGCCGCCGCGGTGGTGCGAGCGGCCCGTCTCTGCCAGGCCTGGACAAAGGCCAGGCCGGATACGTAGGTGTACCCCGCGGCGTAAAGTAGAACCCAGGGAGCAACCCACCACATCTGGTTCAGCAGGGCCGTTACCAGCAGACTCCAGCTGTAAAGGGCCAACAGCAGTTCTATCCAGGCTGTAGGCGTGCGGGGCAGGGCGTAGGTACTTTTCTGCCAGGTGCGGTTCTGCCCGGTAACGGCAAACTTGGGCGTGCGCTGAAACTCGCTGGGAATGTTCAGCAGGGCCTGCCCTACGGCCAGGGTATTGTTCACCGAAAGTCCCGTTCCCAGGGCAATCAGCGCGGCCAGCCGGCCCAATCGTCTGCCGGATGACAGTTGGGTGTTCCGGCTGGCGGTCCAGTAAAGCAGGGGCGGCCCAATGGCGGTAAAGGTGAACAGCGGGGTCATCCACAGCAGGATGCTGGGAGCGAACATCATCGGCAGGATGAGGAGCAGGTTCAACAGCATCATCGGGTGGACCATGTAGTTGGTCAGATGAAGAATGCTCAGCAGTTTGACCCAGCCGGGGTACGGACTGCGCCAGAGCCGGCCCATCAGTTTGCGGGCAGTCTGAATACTGCCTTTGGCCCACCGGAACTGCTGGCGCTTGAAAGCGTCAATCTGCACCGGGAGTTCCGCGGGTGTGACCACGTGGGGTAGATAAGCGATGCGCCAGCCTTTCAACTGTGCCCGGTAGCTGAGGTCCAGGTCTTCGGTCAGGGTATCGCCCTGCCAGCCGCCGGCATCGTCCATGCAGGCCTGCCGCCAGACGCCCGCAGTCCCGTTGAAGTTCAGCAGGGTTCCGATGCGCCAGCGTGCCGTCTGCTCCACCACAAAGTGACCGTCAATGCCCAGGGCCTGCGCCCTGGTGAGCAGAGAAAACTCCGGGTTGACGTGTCCCCAGCGGGTCTGCACACAGCCCACGCGGGGGTCGGTAAAGAGGGGAATGGTTTTTTGCAGAAAGTCGGGCGGGGGGATGAAGTCCGCGTCGAAGATGGCGATGAACTCCCCTTCGGCGCGGGTCAGCCCGGCCTGGAGCGCGCCGGCCTTAAAGCCCTGCCGGTTGCGGCGGTGAATGTGTTCTATGTTGACTCCCAGACTGCGCTGGTGCTCCACCACCGCGGCGACAAGCTGGCGCGTATCGTCGGTAGAGTCGTCCAGAACCTGGATTTGCAGGCGGTCTGCCGGCCATTCCAGCCAGGCCACGGCTTCAACCAGCCGCCGGACGACATGCCGCTCGTTGTATACCGGTAGCTGGACGGTCACCCGCGGGCAGGTGCTGTCCGGCAGAGGCGGCGGCTCGGACCGGGGCCGGCCGGCAGACAGCCGCCAGAACAGGCCGGTCAACAGCAGGCTGTTAAGGCCGTACACGGCCAGCATGGCTACGCTGAAGCAGTAAAGCAGTTCCAGAATAATCATCAGCCTACCACATCAGGGGGTAAGGCGGCTTTTCGCGGTCTCTGGACAGCCGGCGGTCGATACCCAGGGCGCGGCCGGCGCGGCTCATCGCGACCGTCCAGGCCGAGACGGTCAGCAGAACGTAGGTCCAAATCCATTCGCCTGTGTTGGGGTTCAGGTAGGCCAACAGCAGGTTCAAAAAGAAGAAAACCGCCCCCAGCGCGGCCAGGGGGGTAAAGACCCCCAAAACCAGGGCCACGCCCATCCCCAGTTCGGTGACCAGCTGGAAGGTGCTGAAAATTGTGGCATTGGGAATGACCACATCCGTCAGAAAACGGCGGTACGGTTCGATGGGATGTCCCGCGGCCAGGGAGCCAATGAACGCGGCAAAGTTGTTGGCCTGGTACAGCCCTTTCTGCAGATTTTCCCACCAGGTGACCAGCAGGATAACCCCCAGCGTAATCCGGAGCAAAGCTACTGTGCGGCGAATTTTATAGGCATCTTTTGATTGGGCCATCGTTCCTCCTTCTGTGAGTTGTTGAGTTGGTGAGTTTGGGAGTTGGTGAGTTGGAGAGTTGGAGAGTTTGAGAGTTTAGAGTTGTTGATAAATCCCCAATCTCTAATCTCTAATCCCCAATCTCTAATCTCTAATCCCCAATCTCCAATCTCCAATCTCTAATCCCCCAATTTCAACCATTGGCTGGCGCGGTGGGCCGTCCACACGCCGGCGGTCATTGCCAGGGTGGTCAGGATGCTTCCGGGGGCCAGCAGAGGCACACCGACCAGCGAGTGCCCCAGGTTGCACCCGCCGGCGATGGCCGCGCCCACGCCCATAACAAACCCGCCCGCCGCAAGTTGGGCGTACCGTCTGGCAGTTTCGCCGCGCACCCACAGCGTACCACCCCGGCGAGCGGCCACAAATGCCCCCGGTACAATGCCGGCCAGGGCCGCGGTAATCCACGGCGACCAGAGCGGCTCCCCCCGGCTCAGCGCCAGGTACAGGCTGGCCGGAACCCCCGACGTTCCATAGGTGTAGTCCGACCCGCCCCAGCGGGCCGCCAGCCACGCCGCGCTGGTAGCCAGTCCCACCAGCAGACCCAGTTGGGGCCAGCCCCAGTATTGGCCCCGACCGGTCCGCGGCGAGCGCCAAAGCCACACCGCCGCGGCCAACCACACGGCGACCACCAGCACCGGCCCCGCCGGCGGCAGGTCGAGCAGGGAGGGATTCTGCCCGTTCACCTGAACTACGGGGCCGTTCAGCCATGCCCGCACGGCAGACAGCGGCCCCAGGTAGGTAACAATGTCGCCCAGTGCCCACGCCGGCAGGGCCACCAGCATCCCCAGCATCCCGTGTCCCAGCTTGTAGAAGATGCCGGTGATGCATGTGGCGGCAATGACCATTCCCAGACCAAAAATAAAGCCGCCAACCAGATTGGCCGGCCAGGCAAAAGGCGGTATCCAGGGGGCAATCCAGCCGGTCTGCCGCATACTCCAGACCAGCGGCACGGCTACCAGCAGGCTGAGAACATACGCCCGGAACAGGTCGACCTGCCGCGGGCGGCGGAACAGGCCGCGCAGGGTGCTGTGAAAGCACAGGTCACCCCGTTCGATGACGTACCCCAGAAGCAGGCCGGTCATCAGGGCCAGGGCGATGGTCATCGGCGGGCCTCCGGTTTTTGGCCTGACCGCCTGCCGCGCCAGCCGTCTATGCCCCAGGATTGGTAATCGGTGGCGGTCAGGAGCAGGGCGTGCCACATCACCAGCATCAGGTACGACCAGGGCCACTCGCCGGGCACAGACAGCAGGCCCACGGCCAGGTTCATCGACCAGAGCAGACCCAGCATCGCCCCCAGCCGGGTCCACCAGCCCAGGGTCAGGCTGAGGCCAATGACAAGCTCCACCAGAAATGTCAGCCAGGCAAACAGCAGAAAGTTCGGAATAACCACCGCGGTCACAAAATCTGCGTACAGTCCGATGGTGGGATGGGCCGCTTCCAGGGTCAGCCATTCCATCAGGCCGCGCTGGCCCGGTGGCGGGTCAAAAGAAGGCGGCAGTTTCCAGCGCAGAGAGGCCAGCCACAGCAGGCCAATCAAACTGCGGCAGGCAGACAGCACCAGTGGGTGCAGGCTGGAAAGTTTTTGGAAAAGCAACCGGGTCAGATTCATCGGGGTTTGCCTGGGAAAGGTAATTTACTCGTTTTCGTCAACAACGGGCGGTGCGTGCAGATGCCCACTCCCGGTGGGCAGAAAAACGTTTCGCTTTTGTCACAACGGGTCCCGGATATCCAGCAGGGGGATGTCGGTGCGTTTGGGCTGGTCCAGCGGCTCAAAGGGGATGGCCGCGTCCATCTGCCGGGCCGCCTCGGCCCAGGCTTCCAGCCATTCCTGGCTCAGTCCGTCGATGTCGTCGACCAGGCGGAGCCGGTCAATCTGGTAGGTCTCTTTGAGGAGCTTCATCTCCGCGGCCACACTTTCCGGCGACCGCTGGCGAAATTCCGGTCCGTGGACCGCGTCCTGGCACCACTCACAGCCGTAGGGACATCCCCGCGAGGTGACGATGGAGATGGAGGCGTAGCCGTTCTGCTGGCGCCACGTTTCCAGGTATTTGTCCATATCGACCAGGTCGCGGGCCGGCACCGGCAGGTCATCCAGGTTGTCGATAAAGGGGCGGGGCGGGTTGACCACGGGCTGGCCGTTTTCGTCGCGAAAGGCAACCCCGGCTTCCCGGCGCAGGCTGGCGGGGGTTAACTGCTCCTGCTCCAGCAGGTCGAGCAGAACGGCCAGGGTAATTTCTCCCTCGTGGTGCACCACAATGTCGACCTGCGGGTGGGCCAGGTAGCCGCGGGGGTCGCGGGTGGGGTCCGGCCCGCCCAGAATGACCAGCGCGCCGGCCTGTTTGGCCCGGCGGGCCAGGTCGAGGGCAATATCCCGGACCGGCAGAAGCGCGGTAATGCCCACCACATCCGGCTGGTGCCGGCGCAGAGCGGCGTCGAACGCGGTTTCGTCCGGCTCAAATGTACCGTCGAAAATGGCAACGCTGTGCCCGTGCTCCCGCAGATAGGCCGCCAGATAGAGCAGGCCCAGGGGGAAGTAGGGGCTTTTGAGGGATTGTTCTTCCGGACTTTTGGATAGAAAGAGCGGGTTGCAAAGTAAAATTCGGGTCATAATGTCCTTTGGATGGGTGCATCAAGCCTGCATGATAGCAGAAATTGGGGAAAAATACTGTAATCTTTCTCACCAAACTGGTGAAATTAGTATCTCAGCCGTCCACGAATAAAACACGAATTCACGAATAACTAACGTCGCAGGCGATGCTGGTGAGGCGGACGAGATTGATATCGTCCGCCTGCCAATGTCATTGCGAGCGCAAACGAGTAGAGACTGCTTCGCGCTTGTTCGCAGTGATAGAGATGGACTGTGCCGCGGCAAACTGTCCCCGCCGTAGGGATGGACTGCCGCCGGCCATTCGCGTATTCGTGAAAAATTCGTGGACGGCTGGATAGTTACTGAAATTATACCACAAATTGGGTTGAAATACAGTTGATTTTTTGCCGTGTCGTAAATTCGTAA
>RFJV01000706.1 GCA_003694775.1 Chloroflexota bacterium
ATTTCGGGGACGGCTTCGACTGCCCAAAAAATGAAACGCATCCCCTTAATCCCCCCCGGATACGGCATTCCAGTACCGCTCCACATTCTCCAGGTGCTCCTCGTACGTGGCCGAGAAGACATGCTCCCCTCCGGCACAGTTGGGATTTTTGCAGACAAAAAACAGGTAGTCGGTATCTGCCGGGTTCAGGACGGCCAGAATGGAATCCAGGCCGGGGCTGGCAATGGGGCCGGGCGGCAAACCGGGATACAGATAGGTATTGTAGGGGGAATCGATAGTTTTGTATTCTTCCAGCCGCATCGGTGCTTTCCACCACTGTCCGGTATCGGGCTGGTAGCCGGCGGCGTACTGCACGGTGGGGTCGGCCTGGAGGTAGGGTGTGCCGCTTTCCGGCTTGAGCCGGTTGAGGTACACGCTGGCAATTAAGGGCCGTTCCTGCGGCAGGGCCGCTTCTCGCTCTACAATGGAGGCCACGGTCAGGGCCTGGTAAAAGGTGAGGCCTTGCCGGTGGGCCAGCTCCACCGCGTTGTCCGGCAGTTGGCCGGCCATGCGGGTCAGCATGGCGTAAATCAGGTCTGCCGGTTGGGGGTTGTCGGGCAGAAGATATTCCCCCGGAAAAAGGTATCCTTCGTACGACATCCCCGGCGGGCGGTCTGCCAGAATGGGGTGGGAGACCACCGTTCCCTGGCGGGCCTGCTGAATGAACAGCTCCCCGTCCATCACCCCGCGGTTGTCCAGGTACTGGCCGACCTGCTCCAGCCGCCAGCCCGGCGGCACAGCAACCGTGTGCAGGGCGGCGCGTCCCCGGTACAGGGCGGCGGCAATCTGGCGCATGCTCATATTGCGGCGGATGTAGTAATCGCCGGCCTGGATGGCCGTATCCAGGCCGTTGTACTGCAACAGCAGTTGGAACAGCCCGGCATCGGTGATGAAGCCGTATTTCTGCAGGCGCTGGGCCACGGTTTGGACGGTTTCCCCCTGGTCAATCCGAAAGTAAAACAGGGTGGGGTCATCGGAGGCGGGGGCGTTGATTTCGTCCAGGCGGGGCAGAAGCGCGGCTTGCAGGGACGGGTCGACAGGGGGCGGTACGTAGCCCGGCCCCAGGTCGACGCGCAGGCGCTCGTCGGGCCGGGGTGTGGGGGTCACGATGAACAGGCGGGTCATCAAAACGACCACCGCCAGCACCCCGACCAGCAGGAGCGGGCCGATAATCAAAATACGCAGGAGGGAAACCAGACGGTTCATGGGACGGTTTGCATTGAACTGGGCCGGCCCTTGTCTGGCGACCAGCCTTTGGGGAACAAACTCTGCACCCTGCCTCCAGACGCGGCAGGGTAGAACCGCCCCACGCCGAGGCTGTAGCCGCGGTAGTGGAGGATAACATAGCCCATTCCGGTGCAGGTTTCGGTTTGGGCCGCAGATACGGGAAACGGCTGGCAGTTCAGGTAGAGGGGAAGCTGGTCATCGGTCAGTGGGATGACGTTGCGGGTGGCGGCGCGGCCAAACATCAGGGCCGCGGCGGTGCTGAGCTTGGGGTAGCGCATGCCGATGTTCATAAACAGCATTCCGATAGTGTCGGGAACGGGCATGCGGGGCGGGCGGTGGTCGACCGCGGTGATATTCACCCGCTTGCGGGAGGTCTGCAAGATGTGGTAGCCGGCAAACAGGTCCGGCGGCAGGCCAAAGCGTTCGGACAGGGTTTGCAGGAGAGCCGGGTCGGGCGGCGCGTCCGGCAGGGAGGTATCGGGCGGGTTGTCCAGCCGGCGGGCCTGCCGGACGGTGGTCAGCCGGTCGGTGCGGGCCAGCAGGGCCACAAAAAAGCCGCCGGTATCGTTCTGGTGGGGCCAGATGCGCATGGTTTGGGCCAGCGACGGGTGCAGGGCGCGCCCGTCCCAGCGGGTCAGGCCGGGCGAAGCGGTGAAGCCGTCCAGCCGGGCAGGAAGCAGGTGAAGCACGTCCGGGCCGAACTCTTCCAGCAGGCGGTGGATGACCAGCTCGTTTTCTTCCGGGGCGTAGGTGCAGGTGGCGTAGACAATCCGCCCGCCGGGCTTGCACAGGTGAACGGCCCGGCGGAGCAGGGCCAACTGCAGGTCGGCGGCGCGGGCAGACACATCGGGGCCGGCGCGGGTGAGGACATCCGGGTCTTTGCGCGAGGTTCCCTCGCAGGAGCAGGGCGCGTCGACCAGGATTTTGTCGAACAGGCCGGCGTTGTTGGGGTAGCTGGCCCCGTTGTAAACTGTGGTGGACACGTTGACCAGCCCCAGCCGTTCCTGAATCTGGCGGGCGGCCCGCATTCGTCCGGCGTTGATGTCGTTGGCAATCACTGTGCCGGTGCTGTTCATTTTGACCGCCATCTGCGCGGTTTTGTTGCCGGGCGCGGCGCACAGGTCCAGCACGCGTTCGCCGGGTTGGGGGTCCAGCAGGAGCACGGGGACCGCGGCCACGGCTTCCTGGGTCTGGTAAAGGCCGGCCAGGTAGGCCCAGTGACGACCGGGTTTGAAATCCGCGGGAAGCTGGAAGCCGCCCGGATGCCAGGCCAGCGGCTCAAAAGGGATACCGTCCGCGGCCAGCAGGTCGGCCAGCTTCTGCGGGGTGATGCGCAGGGGGTTGGCCCAGATGGCCGTGGGCAAGGGCCGGCTGAGCGCGTCGCAAAACGCGGGCCAGTCGTCGATGATGGGTTGGTATCGCTGAATGGTGGTCAGGTTGAGCACCGTGATTCCCCGGAGAATTTTCCCTGACTCTACCAGAAAACGGGGAATTCAACAAGGAAGATGGTTCTGCCGGTCATAAAAAATGCAGGACAACTGCCAGCAGTTGTCCTACAAGAAATGTGCCGTCAGGACGGTAAGGGTCAGCGGCCCAGGGCGGCCAGCATATCTTCGATGCGGGTAAATTTGATGCGCGGGCGTCCGGCGGCCTGGCCGCGTTCCACTTCAATCTG
>RFJV01000134.1 GCA_003694775.1 Chloroflexota bacterium
AAAGAAAGCCAGCAGGAAGGTGAGGAGCGCCGCCCCGGAAACCAGCGCCGAGATGATGAAGATGATGGGGAAGAGAGGCCCGTACCACATCGGGCGGGCCTTCACCACGGCAAAGATAGCCCCTGTGCCGCCGTGAACCCCCAGGGCGATGGGAATGCCCAGCACGCCCAGAATACGGACAATGCGCAGGTCCCGCGCCGCCGATTGCTCCGACAGGTCGCTACTGCCAAAAGTGAGCAGACCGCACAGTTTGGCTTTCCAGTCGCTTCCTTCGGCGCACCGAATCAGGTCGCGGCGCATCAACAGCCACAGCTCCGTCAGCAGAACGATAATGTACAGGACGTAGAAGTGGATTTCTATTTCCAGCACGGACCACATATTGCGGTTGACAAAAACGGTCCAAAACCGCTCCATATGTCCCAAATCCAGGAGGACAAAATTCAGGCCGGCAATCAAGGCAATCAGGGCCGAAAAAAGGGCCAGCCGGCCAATCGGCTCCAGCTTTTTGAAATTGAACACGTAAATCATCGTGCTCAGCAGAAAGGAACCGGCAGAAAGACCGATGAAGTAGATGTAAAAGGCCACCCACAACCCCCAGGGTACGATGTAGTTAAGGTTGGTGACCCCCAAACCCTGAATCGTTCTGATGAGCACTGCCGCCAGCCCAACGCCTGTGGCGACCAGCAGAATCAACCATCCTGCAATGGTGATGACACGTTTCATAGGTGTTCTCCTGTAAATAGTTGGTTAGTTAGGGAGTTGGGGAGTTTATGAGTTGGAGAGCTGAGAGCTATCTATCTCCTCATCTCCCAATCTCCCAATCTCCCAATTTCCAATCCCAGGTCTCTTTCAGACGAGATAATATACCGAAGGTTCCGTCCCCAATTCTTCTTTCAACCGCATATGGGAACGGCTGGCAATGAGCTTTGATACCACGCTGTCCGGGTCGTCCAGGTCGCCAAAATGGATGGCCCGCCCGATGCACGTCTCGGCGCAGGCGGGGAGCATACCCCGGTAAATACGGTGCAGGCAGAAATGGCACTTGCGGGCGTTCCCCACCGGCGAACCGCCTTCGGCCCGAACCCGGCCCTCGTTATATTCCGGGGAAGCCGAGGTCTCGTACGGTTGGGCCGGGTCAGTGAAGGTTTTGCCCAGGTCGATAAAGCGGGAACCGTAGGGGCAGGCAGTCAGGCAGTAGCGGCAACCGATGCAGATGTCGTAATCAATCACCACAATACCATCCTGTTCCCGCTTCCATGTCGCGCCGACCGGACAGACCGGTGTACAGGGGGGATTTTCGCAGTGCAGGCAGGGCTTGTACATGAAAACGCGGCGTACATTGGGGTATGTCCCCACTTCCTGCTCCAGCACCACATTGTAAGAAACTTCGGGCGGGGTCATATTTTCTGCTTTGCAGGCAATGGTGCAGGCCCTGCAACCGGTACATTTTTTCAGGTCAACCGCCATCCCGAAGCGTACCTTTTCCCCCTGCGAAATTTTTTTCAGGGCACGCTGTAAGTCGGCCAGCATGTGGTCCACCACGCTGGCTTCCCCGGAGATAGGCTCAATGCCGGCATCGTTGGGCGCGGGCGGGTCAACCGGCGGCTCAGCGGTATCCGCGGCGGAAACTTCAGCCGCCTGGGCTACCTCTGCCTCATCCAACTGCATAATCGCCGGCGCCATCAATCCGGCAAAAACAGCACTGGCAAACTTGCCCAACATCCGCCGCCGCGTCTCCAGCGCGGCGGGGGCAGTTTGAGGTTGGTTCATAACATTCCTCCTTGAAGTACAGGTTGTTTGGTAACGCCAAAATAGGGGTGAAAGTGGCTTTTTCCCCGGCAAACACGCATATAGCGTAAAGCCAGCAAGTTACCTATCAAGCTTTACGTGTGTTGGCTGTACAGCAACCTGACCGGGTTTTTTGTTGGTTTGAGTAGATACGCTTTTAGTATACGGGGGATAAGGGGTGCTTGAGAAGGGTAGGATACACGGATTTTTCAGGCGCGGGGTTAGGCAGAAACTTCGGAGATAGATGGGGGAATAAATCCGCGAAAACTGCGGTGCAGAAAGGGGAAAATTCCGTATAAACTACGGATTAATCCAGCAATCCGTGGTCTCTGGCGTAGCGTACCAGCTCCACACGACTGTTGAGACCAAGTTTGCTGGTCAAATTGGCCCGGTGACTTTCCACCGTGCGCACGCTGATGGTTAGCCGCTCGGCAATCTGGCGGTTGGTGTAGCCTTCGGCAATCAGCCGCAGAACTTCCACCTCGCGTGGAGTGAGGGTTTCCACCGGGCCTTTGAGGGGCGCTGATGGCGGGACTATATCCTTGAGCAGGGCGCGGGTCATTACAGGATGGACGTAAAGGTCGCCCCGCCACACGGCGCGAATGGCGTTTAACAGTTCCGTTTCGACCGCCCGCTTGACGATGTAGCCCGCCGCGCCGGCCTGAATGGCCTCTCGCAGGAGACTTTCATCTTCATGGACGGTCAGGATGAGAATGCGGGTTTGCGGCAGGTGCTGTTTGATGCGCCGCGTCAGTTCGATGCCGCCGGGGCCGGGCATGCTGATGTCTAACAGGACTACATCCGGGGCCAGCTCCAGAATCAGGCGCAGGGCGGTTTCACCGTCGCCAGCCTCCCCCACCACCGACAGGTCTTCTTCGGTGTTGAGTAAACTGCGCAGACCGGCGCGCAGAACACCGTGGTCATCGGCCAGAAAGATGCGAATGGGCATGCTTTACCTCCACAAAAATAGTGGTTCCCTTGCCGGGCGTGCTTTCGATGGAGAGTGTACCGCCCAGCATCTCTGCCCGTTCCCGCATACCAAACAGCCCCAACCGACCGTCCTTTTCTGCCACCGTTTCTGGCAAAAAGCCAATGCCGTCATCTTCTACAATGGCGACCAGCCGGTCCCCCCGCCGTTCCAGCAAGACGCCAACCCGGCTGGCGCGGGCGTGCCGGGCCACGTTGGTCAGGGCTTCCTGTACAATGCGGTACAGGGCTGTTTCCACATCCGGCGGCAGGCGCTCACCTTCCAGCCCCACTGCCTCGAACTGCACCTTCAGGTGATGCTGGCGGCTGTAGGTATCCACGTACTGCCGCAGGGCGGCCACCAGCCCCACGTGGTCCAGACTGGCAGGGCGCAGGTCCATTGCCAGGCGGTGCAGGTTTTCCAGGATGCGGTCGGTCATCTGCCGGAGTTCAGCGGTACGGTGCAGGAGAGTTTCCGGGGTGTCTACCTCCCGCTCCAGCAGACGCAGACCAACCATTAATGAAGTGAGGGCCTGCCCGGCTTCGTCGTGCAGTTCGCGGGCGATGCGGCGGCGCTCCTCTTCCTGGGCGGCGATGATGCGCTCCAGCAGTTGCCCGCGCAGAACTTCGCGGCGGGCCAGTTCGGCGACCAGCCGGCGGCGCTGGCGTTCCGCGTCTACGGCGACCCCCACCTGCCGTCCAATGGCCCCGGCCAGCTCTACCTGCTCGGCTTGAAAGGGCTGGCCGGTGTGAAGGGCCAGATTGAGGACACCCAGCGGCTGGTTGTGCGAGACAAGGGGGATGCTCAGATGCCGGTCGAAGCAGGCTTCCGGGCCGTGATGGTCGGCGGCCCGGCGCAAGCGGGGACACTCCTGCCGCAGAATGGGCAACTGCCAGTCGCTTTGGGCGTGCAGGATGTCCAGACAGCGGCACGGCTCTATATTCGGGGCCACTTCGCGGCTCAGAAAATCCTCCGAAAGTCCCTGGGCGGCAATAATTACCGGGGTATCGGTTCCTTCCTCCCGGAGCACTACCCAGCCGGCGGTACAGCCAAGCGCGTTTAAGGCGCTTCGCAGGGCGGCATCCAGCACCTCCGACAGGTTGCGCGCCCCAGAAACGGCGCGGGCAACAGCATTGAGGGCGGCTAACTGCCGGTTCTGGCGCAGGAGTTCATCGCGGAAGCGGGCCAGGTCTTCGGTCATCGTGTTGAAGGCGGCGGTCAGTTCGCCCACCTCGTCGGTCATACGGACAGGTGGACGCAGGTGCAGGTCGCCCTTGCTGACGGCGCGGGTCGCGGTCAGCAGGTCGAAAATGGGGCGGGTGAGGATGCGGGTCAGCAGGAGCACGGCTACCGCGCCCAGCCCCAGTGCGGCCAGGGTGGTCAGCATAAGGCGGCGGGTGGCCTCGGCCACGGTTGCCTCCAGCCGCCGGTGCGAAAGCCCCAGCCGCACCACGCCCAGTTTACCCTCAAAGATGGGCGCGGCCACGTCGGTAATCAACCCTTCATCGCTGTTTAGAATCTGCACCTGCCAGGGGACATCGGCAGGAAGGGGATTAGCGGTCAGCAAGTCGGGTGGAAGCCGGTTGGGAAAAGAATGCGCCAGCGGCTGGCCCTGCGGGTTCAGCACAAAAACGTAGCGCACATCGGGGTTGGTTTCCAGGGTAGCACGCAGTTCCTGGTTCAGGCCGAAGATATTTTGAGTAAGAATGAGGTCGGTGGCGTCTTCTGCCAGGTCGCGGGTAATGGCAATGCCGCGCTCTTCCAGACTCTGGCGCAAATCGCTTGCCAGTTCGACCTGCACCTGCACTGTCACTGCCAGACCGAGCAGGAGAATGGTTGCCAGCACCATTCCCAGCAGTTTGTAGCGAATAGAGATACCGGTTATCCACCGCCACAGCCGGCGTCCCCACCGGCGCCAGCGTGCAGATGCTGTCCGTTCTGCGGCGTTCATTTCTGCCAGCCTCGAACCTGTGCCGCCATCCGGCGGATGTCTTCATAGGTGGCGGAGTTGGGCGGGGTAAAATGGTCAACATGGAGCGCCTGCAGGGCCTGTTTGCCCTGGGTGTCGCGGTTCATTTCCAGCAGGGCCTGCCGGAGGGCATTCTTGAGTGTGGTATCGAGCGCCGGATGGACCACCACCGGGGGAATACCGAAACGGGGTGAGCGTTCGATAACCCGCAGGCGGGAGGCAAGGTTGGGTTCGGCGCGCAGAAGCGCCTCAAAGACCAGCGAATCGACGCTGGCCCCATCGACTATCGCCTCTGCCACGGCGCGAATGGAGTTGTCGTGGCTGTAGGTGTAGATGGTTTCGTCAAAGAATGATTCGGGTGATTCACCCATCTGCAGGAGACGGTACTGTACGTAAAGCCGTCCGGAGTTGGAGAGAGGGTCGGAAAAGGCAAAGCGGCGGCCGCGCAGGTCGGCAAAATTCCAGAGGGGACTGTCGGCAGGTACAATAATCAGGGATTGGTAGGTGATTTGGCCGTTAATTTCCGGAACAACCAGCAGTTCCAGGTAGCCTTCCCGTTCTCCTTCTACAAAAGCACCCCCGCAAACAAACCCTACATCGGCCTGTCCGGTGCGCAGAAGTTCGTTGATTTCGGCGTAAGTGGGACGCTGGAGAAGCTCCACGGGACGGTCCAGCCGGCGGGCCAGATAGTCGAGGAGCGGGCTGTAGGTGTCGAAGGTGGCTTTGGGGGAGATGACCGCGGCCACCGCTACCCGCAGAGGAAGCTTGCCAGGCGCACGCTCCACGGCGACAACCGCTCCCCGGTCCTCAACATTGAGCTGAACATAGGGGTACGGTGACGAATCACGGCAGGCGGTGAGAAACAGCAACACTAACCCTATCCCTAGAAAGAGAAATTCTCTGCGCATCGTTCTTTCCATTCATTTTGCTTATTACACTCCCCAGTTTACCCAATAATTGTTATTATTCAAAACGGGTGCGTCCAGAATTTTAGGAATTCTGGACAAACCGGGGAGGGATTCGTCCAGCAGAGCTGGATGCTTCCGCACCCCCCTGTCTGTCCAAAAATTTTGGACAGACCCATTCAAAACCAGGCCGGTCATCTGTGGACAAAACGCTTGCCGACATACCGGCGACGTGTTATACTCTGCCTCAATCATGTAGCCTTGGAGGAGGTTCTTATGAGTACTGTCAAATATCTTCTGCCGGAGGACCGCATCCCCCGCTTCTGGTACAACATCGTCGCCGACTTGCCGGCGCCGCCTCCGCCGGTTCTGCATCCCGCGACCGGTCAGCCGGTTGGCCCGGATGACCTGGCGCCGCTGTTTCCGATGGCCCTGATTATGCAGGAGGTCACCCAGGAACGGGAAGTGGAAGTTCCGGCAGAGGTGTGGGAAGTGTACCGCCAGTGGCGGCCAACGCCTCTGTTCCGTGCTCGCCGGCTGGAAAAGGCCCTTGACACACCGGCCCGCATCTACTACAAATACGAGGGGGTCAGCCCGGTGGGGTCCCACAAGCTCAACACGGCCCTGCCGCAGGCTTACTACAACAAGCTGGAAGGCAAAAAAGGGTTGACCACCGAAACCGGGGCCGGGCAGTGGGGGTCGGCCCTGTCGCTGGCCTGCGCCATTTACGGCCTGGAATGCAAGGTCTTTATGGTGCGTGTCAGCTACAACCAGAAACCGTACCGCCGCGCCCTGATGGAAACCTACGGCGCAACGGTGATTCCCAGCCCCAGCACCGAAACCGAATCCGGACGGGCCATCCTGGAAAAGAACCCCGATTCTACCGGCTCGCTGGGCATTGCCATTTCCGAGGCCGTGGAAGCCGCGGTCAAAAATCCGGAAGTCAACTACAGCCTGGGCAGTGTGCTCAACCACGTGCTCCTGCACCAGACCGTCATTGGGCAGGAGGCGCTGGCCCAGATGGAGCTGGCCGACGACTACCCGGACGTGGTTATCGGCTGTGCCGGCGGCGGGTCGAACTTTGCCGGGCTGGCCTTTCCGTTCATTGGGCGGAAACTGCGCGGTGAGGCCGATACGCGGGTTATTGCCGTGGAGCCGGAAGCCTGCCCCAGCCTGACTCGCGGTAAGTACACCTACGACTTTGGCGATACGGCCCACCTGACCCCACTGGTCAAGATGCACACCCTGGGCAGTACGTTTGTCCCGGCGGGTATCCACGCCGGTGGACTGCGCTACCACGGGATGGCCCCGCTGGTCAGCCACCTGCTGGAGCTGGGGCAGATTGAGGCCCAGGCCATCCACCAGCTCGACACGTTTGCCGCCGGTGTTCAATTTGCCCGCGCCGAGGGGATTGTGCCCGCACCGGAAAGCAACCACGCCGTGGCCGCGGCCATCCGCGAGGCCCTGCGCTGTAAAGAGGAAGGTGTCAGCCGGACCATCCTGTTCAACCTGAGCGGTCACGGTCACTTTGATATGCAGGCCTACCTGGATTACCACGCCGGTAAACTGCAGAACTACGAGTACCCGGCAGAAGAGATTGCTATGGCTCTGGCCGGTCTGCCCAGCGTGGGCTAAGCGCCTGGTCAAAAAACACCAAAAAAACACCCTGGGTAGGCGAAGGCATTGCCTT
>RFJV01000707.1 GCA_003694775.1 Chloroflexota bacterium
CTTCCGGGGTGGGGGTGATGGTGGGAGTCCAGGTGGGCACACGGGTGCTGACCGGCGTCGGCGGGGGGAGAGGGGTGGCGGTGGCGGTGAAGGTCGGCAGGGGAGTGCGGGTCGCCGGGGCCTGGGCCAGGACGCGGCGGAATCCGGGCGAGTCGCCGGAAACCAGCCAGGTCAGCCCTCCCAAAATCACAATGTTGACCAGCGTCAGGAGCGAGATGAGGACCGTCCACTGCTGATTTGTAATCGCCGCTACTTCTTTTTTCAGCTTCATCGGTAGAAGTTCACGCTGACGCCTCATGCGAGAGTTGGGGAGTCAGGCAGTTCAAGAGTTGGAGAGTTTGTTAGCTGGTAAGTTAATCCCAATCTCCTAATCTCTAATCCCCAAGTCCCCGCCAAAGAAAGGCAACGGAGGCAGGTTGCTGACGTCCTTTTCCGTCCAGAATTATCTGCAGGACCCTACCTCCGTTGCCGGTACTGCCTTCGGAAATCATGGCTGGCTCAATACCCGGATGCGGTGTATCTGCTGTCCACCGCCCACAACTTGACATATTATTGATTATATCATCCTTCCCATGTTATGGCAAGCTGTTTTCGGCAAGGGGTATGTTTCATTTTTCGACCTGCTGAGCCGTCCACGAATTTTACACGAATTCACGAATATACGAATGGGCGAAAGCACGAAAATACGAAAAATGGAGTCTTTACCACGCCCCCATTCGTCCATTCGTAAATTCGTAAATTTGTTTTATACTTGTCAAAGGGTTGCCCCTATGATAGAATACCCGTTTGTCCCGCATAGGCGGAATTTTTTACCGAACCCGAATTTTAAGCGGGCATCAAACCTGGGAACAGCCCGCCGACAGTTGGTCGAGATAATTTGTAACGCAGGAAAGGAGATGCGAGTCTGTGACGTCGAACTCTGAAAAAAATCCGTTTATCCAGGCCGTAGAATTTGTGCTGGAGAGCCGCCTGGGCGGTGTGGTTATCAATTTTGTGCTGATACCCCTGCTGGTGCTCAGCGCCTTGCTGTTGCCGCCCATCTCTCTGGCCGACCGCCTGCTGAGTATTGGCTACAGCTCTATCGGTACAGACGGCGGGGCCATCCGGGACCCGGACGGGATGCAGGTGACCTTTCTGCCCGAAGGCGTCTCCCGCTCGTTCCGGGTCAAGCTGACCGCTATTCCCCGAAGCCAGTTTCTGGAAGGCGCGGCCGGTGAGGCCCTGATTCCGGCCGCGGAAAGCATCCCCCCCAACCTGATAATGAAGAGTCCCTATTACCGCATCCAGCGGAAGGGAACCGCGCCCACCAAGGTAATGCTTTCTATCCCCATCCCCAACGAATCCGAACCCTACCAGACCCTGGACCTCTACTCCTGGAACGGCGATGCCTGGGAATGGCTGCCGAACCGCAAGATTGTCACCGAAGATGTGATTGAGTCTGAGCTGGACTTCCTGCCGGAATCGGTGGTGGTGATGCAGACCCACGCCGTCCATCCGGCGGTTTCCACCAACTACCCACCGAACACACCTCTGCCGGAAAATGTCCGCGATGCGCTGGTCGAAATCAATCCGCAGGGGATGTTCCTGGATAACGCCGGGGCTATTATCGGCGAGCCGGCCCCCCTTCCTCCCGAAGCCGAGGCCGCGGCCTTTTCCGTGATTCCCACCATCCGCAACTGGGGCGATGACGGCTCCATCCGCTCCGACCTGGTGGACAATATGCTGATTGACCCGGAGGCCCGCCAGCGGCACGTCCAGGCGCTGGCCGATATTGTCCAGCAGAACGCCTACCAGGGGATTGATATTGACTACCGCGGCATCAGCCCCGACCTGAAACCGGAATTTACCGCCTTTCTGAACGACTTGCGGGCCGCACTCCCGCCGACCGCCCTGCTGTCGGTGCGGGTGGGCCTGCCTGCCCAAATTTCTGCCGATACCTGGGATACCGGCGCCTACGACTGGCAGGCCATCGGCAAGGTGGCCGACATCGTCAAGGTGCCGGCCCTGCCCGACCCGAAGGCTTACACGCCCGGTGGTCAGATGGACGCTATGCTGGATTGGGCCGTGGGGCAGGTCAACCGCTACAAGATTCAGCTTCTGCTCAATACACACAGCATTGAGCAGTTCAACGGCATTACCCGCAACATCACTTACCAGCAGGCCCTGGAGCCGCTGGGAACGGTGACCGTTGTGGGTGGTGAAAACATCGTTGGCCCCGGCCAAACGCTCGATTTTACCCTGGCCGGTCTCCAGGCCTCTACCGGGATTCAGTTCGACGCGGCCAGCGGCACATACTGGTATGCCTATCTGGATGGCAATAATCTTCAGCATACCGTTTACCTGGAAAACGCGGCCAGCATCGCCCGCAAGCTCCAGTACATTGCCCAGTACAACCTGCGCGGCATTGCCGTTCAGGACCTGCTCAGCCAGTCCAGCGACCCGGAAATTTGGGGCGTGGTGCGCAAGTTCCTGGACCTGGTTATTCCGCCGGTGGAAAGCCAGTACTCGGTGGTCTGGCGGGTGAAAAACCAGGATGGCGGCGTCATTGCCGAAGAAATTGCCGACCTGAGCCAGCCCAACTACGAATGGACCGCGCCCGAAGCCGGCGGGTCGTACGAGGTGGAAGCCGCCATTGCCACCAACCGCGATGCCAATGCCTCCATCCCGCGCGGCAGTGTGGCCTTGCTGGTGGCTACTCCCACCCCCACCCCCAGCCCGACTCCAACTCCGACCCCAACCCCGGAAGCCACCCCCACCCCGGAGCCGACCCCTACGCCCAAGCCTCAGCCCAAGCAGGAACCGGCTCCTCAGGCCCAGGCGCAGGCCGCGCCGCCGCCTTCCGGGGTGGGCAATGTGCCCTTTGGCTACGGCATCCAGGCCGACCCGCGCGGCAATACCGCGGCCAACATCGGGCATATCAAAGCCCTGGGCTTTGAATGGGTGAAGTTCCAGATGCCCTGGAAAGACGTGGAGCCGTCTCCCGGCGGGTACTCCTGGGGAATGTGGGACGAGCTGATTAACGCCTACAATGCCAACGGTATCAAGGTGATGCTCAGCATCCCCAAAGCCCCCGACTGGGCGCGTCCTCCGGACGATGACAAGAGCGTGGAAGGTCCGCCCCAGGACCCCAACAAGTACGCCGAATTTGTGGCCCGTGTAGCCGACCGCTACCGCGGCAAAGTACAGGCCATCGAAGTCTGGAACGAACAGAACCTGTGGTACGAAGCCGGCGGACGGGGCCGCATCAATCCCGGTGCTTACGTTCAGCTTCTGCAGGCCGCGTATACCGCTATCAAGTCGGTCAATCCGGAAATGATTGTCATCAGCGGCGCGCTGACCCCCGCCGGCAACGTTGGCGACCTGGCTATGGACGACATCGAGTACCTCCAGCAGATGTACGCCAACGGGGCCAAAGGCTACTTCGACGTGCTGGGCGCGCACCCCTCCGGTTACAACTGCCCGGCTATGGGCGACTGGCAAACCGTCCAGGACCCCACGGCTACCAACTTCCGCGGGCCGTTTGAAAACCGCCATCACAGCTGGTGCTTCCGCGGCACCATGGAAGGCTACCGCAACGTGATGCTGGCAAACGGCGATGGCGGTAAATCTATCTCCCCCACAGAGTTTGGTTGGGCCGTTTCCAGCAACCCCCAGCCGGGGTACGAATACGCCCTGGATAACACCTACGAAGAGCAGGCCCAGTGGATAGTGGAAGCCTACCAGTGGGCCAAACAGCAGGGCTGGGTTGGCCCCATGTTCCTCTGGAACCTGGACTACGGCGTTACCGCACCAGGGACAGAGCTGGCCGCATTCGGTATCATCAACACGCCGGCGTACAACGCCCTGGCGGCTATGCCCAAGTAAGGTGAGGACGAACCATGCGCCAACCTGTTCAGCCTAAAAAATCAGCTTTTAATCCTGTTCTGCTGATTCCCGTTCTGCTGGGTGGAGGATTGGTGATGGCCGTGCTGTGTGCCGCCGCCTTTGCCGTGTGGGCCATCTTCTTTTACCAGCCCGGCTCACCGGCTCAGGCCGCCCGACCAACCCCCACCCTCAAGCTGGCCCGCTTTACCGACCCGGAAACCGCGGCCACAGCCCAGGCCTCCCAGCCGCCCACACCCACTCCCCAGCCAACTCCTACCCCCGCGGCCCAGCCTGCGGACCAGCCGCCTGCACCGCAGACTCCGCCAACCACCGAGCCTCAGCCGGCAGAAACGCCGGTCGACGCGCCGCCGACCGCGGAAAGCCAGCCGGCAGAAACACCAACCGTGCAGGTTCCTATCAATACCGCCCCGGTCACAATGACCTCACCGGACTACGGCGCCCAGGTCTTCCTCTTCTGGAAAGCCGAAGTGGCCGAGCGGGATTTGCAGGTCGTCCAGGATGCCGGTTTCCGGTGGGTCAAGCAGGAATTTGCCTGGCGTGAAATCGAAGGCGCCGGCAAAGGCATCTTCGACTGGAGCCGTGCCGACCGGGTGATGGACCAGATTGACGCCCACGGCCTCAAGGTCATCGCCCGCGTGGGGGTTCAGCCCAAGTGGGCCGGCGGCGGCTACCCGGAAATTGGCCCGCCCGACAACCTGCAGGACTTTGCCGACTACCTGACTGCCCTGGCCACCCGCTACAAGGGACGCATCGACGCCTACCAGATTTGGAACGAGCCGAACCTGTCGCGTGAGTGGGGCAACCGCCCCCCCAGCGCGGCTGAATATACCCAGATGCTCAAGGTGGCTTACCAGGCCATCAAAGCCGTAGACCCGAACGCCCTGGTCATCAGCGCCGGTCTGGCCCCCACCACCCGCAACGACGATGTGGCCCGCCCGGATGTGTACTACATCCAGGAAATGTACGATGCCGGGGCCAAACCCTACTTTGATGCCCTGGGCGCACACGCGCCCGGCTACGCCTCGCCGCCAGAGGCCGACCCGGCGGAAGTGGCCCGCACCCCCGGTATGGCAAACCCCGGCGACTTTGAACACGGCGTTCCCGAAGAACTGCGCCGGGTGTACTGCTTCCGCCACATCGAGGA
>RFJV01000708.1 GCA_003694775.1 Chloroflexota bacterium
CCCAGGTCGGTGCCGGGGTCGGTGTACTGCCGGAGAGGGGCCAGACCGGGCAAACGGGTGACATTTGCCAGCTTGTCGGCAAAAACAGCAATCTGCTGGCGCATTTGGCTAATCTCCGGCTGGTCGGCCTTTATCTGCTCGGCCTGGGTGAGCAGAGCATTGGCCTCGGCCAGCAGAGCTATGGCCGCGTTCCGGTCTGCCGCCGCGGCCTGCTGGACTTTGGTCTGGGCGGTATCAACCAGCCGGCGGTACTCGTTTTCCTGGAGCCGGCCTTTCTGCAGGTAGCTGACCCCCACAATCACGGCCACCAGCACCGGAATGGCAATGGCAATATTGCGCAGGAGCTTCCAGGGAACTGCTGATTCCCGGCTCCGGCTGACTTTCATGCCGGCCTGCCGGTACGGCGGTTCATCGCTTTGGCCGACCAGCGGGCGGAGAAGTACCTGCAGGCCGCGGGCCAGCAGGGCCAGCAGGAGCAAAATCGCCCGCCCGGTGCGCTGAATGAACTGGGTCATCATTTTCCACACATCCTGGCTTGCGGTTCGGCTGTTCCGGAAAGCGGTTGCCCGCAGGGGAATGCTGGCCGCGGTGGAGGCCATCACCCGTTCCCGCTCAGCCGGTTCTGGCGTGTCATCAGTGAACATGGTGGTTTGGGAAACCGTCTCTCCGACCGGGCGACGCGGTCTGTCTTTGCCGGGTCGGGACGGGGTGCGGCGTGCGCGCGCCGGCTCTGCTTCTGCCATTGCGACCGGCGCCATTTCGGGCAGGGGGTCAGCCTGCTGGCGTAAACGGGCCACCGCGGCGTTGAGGGGGTGTTTATCGGCCGCGTGGTCCTTGACCACCCCCAGCACCATTACCGAGCAGTCCAGCGATTGGACGATTCCGCCCAGATTTTTGATGGCGGTTTTGATGTCCGTGCCTTGTACCGCGGTGCGCACATCGTCCGGGTGCAGGGTGGCGGCCAGGCCGCTGTCTGCCAGCACCAGCACATCATCCGGGCCGACCCGCAGATGGTGGAGGTTGGGGGTGGTCAGGATGTTCAGCCCCAGGGCGGTCTCCGCCTGCTGGTTGTCGGGCCGGTAATTTTCGTCCAGCCAGACGGACCGGTCCGGATAGCGCTGGACGTGTCCGCCCAGCACCGCGTAGCAGGCTGATGGCCCAATCTGGGCCACAAAAGCATCCTCACCCTGAACGGCAACCGCCACCAGCCCGCCGATGATGCGCTGTTCCACGCCCACCGTGTAGTTCCGGTCGTACAGCATACTGCCGACCACCTGCATGGCCCGGCGCAGACTGGCGGTAATGGAGCCGCGCGACATATAGTAGGCATCGCGGAACATTTCTACCATCTGCTTTTCCAGGGCCTGACGGTCGCCGGCGGCGCCCCGGACTTCGGCCAGGACAAACAGGTCGCCTTTGCCCGCGCCCATGACGCTGGCGGCTTTTGGCGCCCGCACCGCCACCTGGTTTGCGGCATCGGCCTTCCAGATACCGTTCACTATACTGAATTGTCCTACTACGGTTGTTAGCCTGGCGCTCATAGGGCTTTCCTCCTTGAAAACAGCCGCGAGCCGTCTGTAAACTATCTGCCGTGATTTCACCGCCCTGCTACCTTGCTACCTTGCTACCCTGCTACCCTGTTCCCTTGCTCCCCTGCTACCTCGCCCGGCATAGGGATGCCGGGACTACCCTTCTTCCACTCTGCTACCTTGCCACCATATCACCATTCAAAATTCAAAATTCATAATTAAAAATTGGTAACTCCCCCCTACTCCCATTCGATAGTTGCCGGCGGTTTACTGCTGATGTCGTACACCACCCGGTTGACGCCGGGTACTTCGTTGACTATCCGGTTGCTGATGCGGGCGAGCAGGTCGGCGGGGAGTCTGGCCCAGTCTGCGGTCATGAAATCCTCGGTGGTGACGGCCCGGATGGCGATAACGTCGGCGTAGGTGCGGTAGTCGCCCATAACGCCCACGCTCTGCACCGGCAGGAGCACGGCAAATGCCTGCGATGTCTTCTCGTACCAGCCGGAGGCCCACAGTTCATCGATAAGGATGGCATCGGCGGCACGCAGGGTTTCCAGCCGCTCCCAGGTGACTTCTCCCAGGACGCGCACCGCCAGTCCGGGGCCGGGGAATGGATGCCGCCACACCATCCGGTGGGGCAGGCCGAGTGCTTCGCCTACGGCCCGCACTTCATCCTTGAACAGGTAGCGAAGCGGCTCAATCAGCTTGAACTGCATGTCATCCGGCAGACCGCCCACGTTGTGGTGCGTTTTTATTTTGGCCGCGGCAGATTTCTGCTGTTGGTCCCGGCTGGCACTTTCGATGACGTCCGGGTAGAGGGTCCCCTGGGCCAGGAATTCTACCTTTCCCAGCTTGCGGGCCTCGGCTTCGAACACCCGGATAAATTTTTCGCCGATGATTTTACGCTTGGCTTCCGGGTCTGTGACGCCGGACAGGGCGCTGAGAAACTCCTCGGTGGCATCGACGGCCACCAGGGGGGCGTGCAGTTCCTGGCGGAAGGTCTGGACGACCTGCTCCGGCTCGCCTTTGCGCAGGAGGCCGTTGTTTACAAAGATGCAGGTCAGCCGGTTGCCGATGGCCCGGTACAGCAGGGCCGCGGTGACGGAAGAATCGACGCCGCCGGACAGCCCGCAGACCACCCGGCCATCGCCCACGGTGGCCTGGATGTCGGCAATGCTCTGGTCGATGAAGTTGCCGGGCGTCCAGCCGCCTTTACAGCCGCAAACCCGGTACAGGAAGGCCCGCAGAATCTCTTTGCCCTGGGGGGTGTGGGTCACTTCCGGGTGAAACTGCAAGCCGTACAGTCCTTTTTCCGGGTTGCCGATGGCGGCGTAGGGGGAGTTGTCGGAGCGGGCCAGGCTCTGAAAGCCTTCCGGCAGGCGGGTCACCCGGTCGCCGTGGCTCATCCACACCGGCAGACGTTCCACTGCCGGGGGCAGGTCGGCAAAAATGGGGGTCTGGGGGGCAAGAAGCTCTAAAGAAGCGGGGCCGTATTCCCGTTCTGTGCCGGGATTGACCGTGCCGCCCAAACTGTGGGTGAGCAACTGCATACCGTAGCAAATCCCCAGCACCGGTTTGCCGGAGGCCAGGACGTAATCCGGCAGTTGCGGGGCGTCCGGGGCGTAAACGCTGGCCGGGCCGCCGGAAAGGATAAAGCCAACCGGGTTCAGCCGTTGAACCTCCGGCGCGGGGGCAGTAAAGGGGACCAGCTCGCAGTACACCTCCAGCTCCCGCACCCGGCGGGCAATGAGCTGGCTGTACTGGGAGCCAAAATCCAGCACCACCACCGTTTCAGAGGGGCGGACGGTCACGGCGACACTCCTTCGGCAAAGATGATTTCGTCATCGGTCATTTCCTTGATGACCGCCAGCGACCGGACCCGCAGACCGCGGGCTTCCAGCATGGCCCGTCCCCCTTCAAACGATTTTTCTATCACTGCGCCCACACCCACCACTTCGGCGCCGGCCTGTTCGGCCAGGCTGATGAGGGCCATAATGGTATGGCCGGTTGCCAGGAAGTCGTCAATAATGAGCACTTTGTCTTTGCTGGTCAGGAATTCCGGGGAGACCATCAGGTGGACTTCCTGCCCCTTGGTGTGCGAGGGAGCCGTGGCGACGTAGACATTTTTGGGCATGGTGATGGGCTTGGTTTTGCGCCCGTACACTACGGGCACTCCCAGGGCCAGGGCGGTGGTCAGTGCCGGGGCGATGCCGGAAATCTCCGCCGTAAGCACCTTGGTAATGCCCATCGCCCCAAAGTGAGCGGCCAGCGCGCCGCCAACCGCCAGCATCAGGGCCGGGTCTACCTGGTGATTGATGAAGCTGTCAACCTTGAGGATACCTCCTCCCAGATTGACTCCTTCTTTACGGATGCGTTCTTTGAGTGCTTCCATTTTTTTTCCTCGATACATTATGACAAGTTTTATTGTACCACAATTTTATGACAAGTTCAAACTTTCGTATAGATGCAAGGTAGCAAAGTAGCAAAGTAGCAGGTAGCAAAGTAGCAAAGTAGCAGGGTAGCAGGGTAGCAGGTAGCAGGTAGCAGGGTAGCAGGGTAGCAGAGTAGCAGAGTAGCAAGGTAGTCGGCAGGGTATTTAAACAAAAACAGGCCTGTTTGCAGGAAACAGACCTGGATGTGCTCCACGGTGTCTTGGCTGGCGAGGCGCTGAGGCGCGGGTCGCCGGTTATTTTGTTAAGGTACACGGCCTGGGCAGGCCGATGATGCGAATTTCTGTACTTTCGCTAATGATGTTATCGCAACTGCCTTTGCCGATGGCGGCAGACCAGGCAATGCACTGCATTCCCTGCTGTTGGGCCACCCGGAACACGTTGGCTTCGATAGGAATTGCCGGCTTTTTACTGCCGGTGGGCGGGTAGCTCCAGTTTTCGGTGAGGGTGCGGTCGTAGCCGCGCATGGTGTTCAGGCAGTAGAGTTCATCGTAGGCCAAATCCTGCTCCTTGAACTCAAAGACGATGGCCCCGTCGTACCACACCAGGCCGTCTTTGGGTTCCAGGATTTGCGGGGGTGGGCGAAGGGTGGCGGTGGGAGAGGGGGTCATTGTAGGCGTTGGCGTCACCGGTACGGGGGTAGGGGTGGGCGGAGGCGGGGTGTTGGTGAAGGTGGGCGTGGGTACGGG
>RFJV01000135.1 GCA_003694775.1 Chloroflexota bacterium
ACAAAATAGAGCAGTAGCCCCAGCAGACTCATCGCCAGGACGCCGGCGTACATCTCCGGGTAGCGCAGTGCGCCCCAGCTTTCTACCAGGATGTAGTAGCCCAGGCCGGAAGTAGTGGCAAAGCTCTCGGCAAAGAAGAGTACGGCCACCGCGGTCCCCACGCTGACGCGCAGCGCGGTCAGTACGGCGGGGATGGTGGCCGGCAGGTAGACAAACCGGAACAGGGCGCGCCGCCCGGCCCCAATAGACCGCACCGACATTATCAGCTCCGGGCGAAGCTGGGCGGCTTCGTCCCGCACCACCACCAGAATCTGGAAAAAGAGAATGATGCCGATGATGAAAATCTTGCTGAAGTCCCCCGCGCCGAACAGAATCAGAATTATCGGCAGGAAAACAATCTTGGGGATGGGGTGGGCAATGTAGATAAGGGGCGAAAAGAGCCGGTTCAGCGAGGGGGTCTGCCCCAGCCCCAGACCAATGGGCACGGCGACCGCCACGGACAGAACAATCGCGGCCAGCACCCGCCATGCCGACACCAGAAAATGCCAGCCCAGGTCCTTTCCCAGCAGTTGGACAAAGACCACCAGTACTGTGGTCGGCGGTGGAAAGACGCTCCGGTTGAGCAGGAGGGACAGAATTTGCCAGATGACCAGCGTGGCCACCAGACCGACCAGCGCATCACGCCATTTCACGGGACGGGTTCCTCCAGCAAACGGCGAAGTTCGTTACAGCGGGTAAAGAATAATTCCTCCTGCCGGTAGCCGGACGTTCCGGCCTGCGGGTTATCCACAATGATGGCCTGCGTGGTGGGCGGCTGGGTGAGCACCAGGATTTTTTGCCCCATAAATACGGCCTCGTCGATGTTGTGGGTAACGATGATGGTGGTCAGATTACGCTCGGCGCGCAGTTCCAGGGTAAGATTCTGCAGGTTTTCGCGGGTCAGCGCGTCCAGCGCGCCGAACGGCTCGTCCATCAGGAGCAGGTCGGGGTTGAGCACCAGCGTGCGGGCAATGGCCGTGCGCTGGCGCTGTCCGCCGGAAATCTGGTTGGGATACTGGTGGGCCACGTGGTCAATGCCCAGCCGGCGAAGCCAGTAATCGACCCGCTCATCCCGGTCGGTGAACTGCTCGTCCCGCGGCGTGTGTTTGCCGTCCGGCCCGTAAAAGCGGCGGATGTCCAGCCCCAGGGCGGCATTGTCGCGGACCGTCGCCCACGGCAGAAGACCGTAGTCCTGCAGAATCAACCCGGTCTGGGGCCGGGGACGGCTAATCGGCTGGTTGTCGACCAGCAACTGCCCGGAAACAGGCCGCCGCAAGCCGGCAATCAGGTACAGCAGGGTGCTTTTGCCGCACCCGCTCGGCCCGATGATGGCCCACGCCTCCCCGCGGTTGACCTGCCAGGAGAAGTCTTTGAAGATGACCGCCCCGCCGGGGTAGGTAAAAGTGATGTTTTTCAGCTCGATAAATGCGTCTTGTGTCTGCGTCATAGGAGTCAACCGTATATGATACCGAAAATTCCTCTCCGGGCCAATTTTGCCCTTGAGTACGGCCAACCTTTGTGATATACTATTCTTTTCAAGGCTGAATTCACCATTACCTATGGAGGTTCCCCCCGATGGCCACAACCCAACCCCTTATCGGCATACCCTGCCGCCGCGACCGGAGCGGCAACTACCGTTTGAAGCCGATTCTGGCCCAGGCGCCGGCCTATATTCCGGCGGTGGTTCAGGCCGGGGGCGTGCCGTTTTTGATTCCGCTTGACCTGCCGGAGACGGGCCTGCGCCGGCTGTACGGCCTGGCCGATGGCCTGCTGTTGCCCGGCGGCGGCGACGTAGACCCGGCGCGGTACGGGGCCGGGCCGCACCCTACCCTGGGAGATGTCCAGCCCGAACGGGACGCGCTGGAAATCACCCTGACGCGCTGGGCCGCGGCGGAAGGGAAGCCTCTGCTGGCGATTTGCCGCGGTATTCAGGTGGTTTCGGTGGCGCTGGGCGGAACCCTGTGGCAGGACATTCCCTCACAGCTCCCAAAAGCCGTTCTGCACCGGAAGGGCAAACCCGGAGAGAACCCGCCCGATTTTCTGGCCCATCCGGTCCGGTTGACCCCCACCAGCCGGCTGGTCGACATCCTGCAAGCCGGGGTAGTGCTGACCAACAGCCTGCACCACCAGGCCGTGCGCACTGTGGCGGAGCCGCTGACCGTGGCCGGCCATTCCGCCGACGGCATCATCGAGGCGGTGGAGATACCCGGCCATCCTTTTTTTGTCGGTGTGCAGTGGCATCCGGAACTGCTGGTCGGCGATATGGAATCGGCGCGGCGGCTTTTCCGGGCGTTCGTCTCTGCCTGCCGGGAGGGTTAGTGCGGGCCGGCCGGGTAGCTTTTTTCCCCGGCCCGGATAGGAACCTTGAGCCAGTTTTCCAGCGGCGGCAGGGGGCAGGAATAATGCTCCGAGTAGGCGCAGTAGGGGTTGTAGGCCAGGTTAAAATCGACCAGCAGTTTACCGTTGCCCAGGTCTACCGGCTCCAGGTAGCGCCCCGCGCCGTAAGTCTCCTGGCCGCTGGTGGCATCGCGGAAGGGGATGAACAGCTCGTCGTGGTGCGGCGATTTGTAGACCGCCAGCCGCGCCGGCTGGCCTTCCACCTCAAAACTCACCGTCCCCAGCCGGATATAGGTTTGCTCGTCACCGGTGCTGGTCTGGATGGTCAGCTCTTCCTGCACCTCAGCCGGCTCCAGGGTCAGCTCAAGCCGCAGGGCCGGGTCAACGGGGTAGTAGTTCAGGCCGGTAAAATTTCCCCGGTCCTCGATGGGGCTGTAGGCGCTGGTCTGAAAGAAGCGGTCCTTTTCGGCCCGCTGAGATTCCACGGTGTCGATATAGAAAGACAGCGGCAGTTCTCTTTTTTCGGGTGACGCGGTCGTTTCCTCAACCTGAGACTGCCCGGCAAACACTTTTTTGATACGGTTCAGAATACCCATACAATCTCCTTGTTGTCGTTAGACACTGGTCGTGCGTTGTGCATACTCTTAGACGTTTCTCAAAAGGGGCTTCTTACGCTGTCTGACGCCAAAAAACAAACCGGGGCGGCAGGAATTCCCGTCGCCCCGGTTGGGCCGCTATCAAATACGAGGTCAGCCACCGGTTCACCCGGCGTTGAAACGCCGGGCTGAAAGGCAAAAGGACGCTGAAGCGCCCTGGATTTCTTTGCCCCGCGCTTTCGAGCCGGTTTCAACCGGCTTTCTCCGTTTCAGCCTGGGATTTGAATCCCAGGCGACGCTGAACCATCCTCTTACGGCTTACGTTTTACGCTCGATTGTCGAAAAAACGACCGGTTCAAGATTACCCCTGGACGACATTTATGTCGTCTTACTCAGCCGTATCGCTCGTGGCGGTAGTTATTCGGGTATTCGTGTTCTATTCGTGGATGGCTGAACAGTTACAAATTATCCATACCCCTACAGGGTAATCACCTTGTCGGCCTGCTGTTGGGCCTCGATAATGTCGGTCATCCCCCCGACAATGCCAACCTGTACCCGGTCGGCCAGGTGGTAGTAGTTGAGGCAGGTACTGCAAATCACCAGATGCACCCCTCTGGCTTCCAGTGCCCGCAGTTCTTCCAGCACCGGCGACCCATCGACCACCAGCCGGACTCCCTCTGTATAGAAGCAAATCACCTTTGGTAGCGTTTCGCTTTCCAGCGTCAGGCGGAGATAGGTTTTCAGCAGTTTTTGCTGAAGTTCCGGCGTGCCGCGGCCCATGCCGTTGCCGGTGATTAAAAGTACGGTATGCTGTTGATTGGACATAACAACCTCCTGTAGAGTGAGAAAATATAAAACCGCGGTCGCTCAACGCCGACCGCGGTCCGGAGGTTGTCCGGCCCAAAATTACCGGACGCGTCCCGGTGACTCGCCGTCTGCCGGCGCTTTGCGACCTGCCCACGGGCGCAGTACAGCACCCGATAGTGCCATTCATAGACAGCGATGATACATCATAGGGAACGCCTCAATTCATACCTGTTTGGAACCACCGGGGCCGAGTATAGCATATCTCCCCTGCCCCGACAACTCACGGTGGAAGAGGGGGTTACCCAGAATTTCAAAAATGTTGGATGCCCCGCGGAAGAGATGGTAATTTGTTGATAGATTTCATACCGAATAGACGGATGAGGAGGTATACAAAGGGGGAGAAGGTTCAAAGGATAAACCCTTGATACCTGGCCAGTCTGCTGTACTGGCAACCAGAAGAAGGCGACCGGCTGTCCAACAGCCGGTCGCCTGAGGATGGTTAAAGCTTCAGACTCTTGAAACTGCGGGCCTGACCTTCAATAGCACGCTCGGTGGGCAATCGCTCCAGGCTGGATGCGCCAAAGAAGCCGACCACGCCTTCGGTGTGGTCAAAGATATATTGCGCGTCTTCCGGCTCTGCGATAGGCCCGCCGTGGCAGAGTACCAGGATATCGGGGTTGACTTCTTTGGCCGCGTCATGCATTGCCTGTACCCGCTTGGCCGACTCTTCCAGCGTCAGCGCGGTTTCCGCGCCGATGGAGCCTTTGGTGGTCAACCCCATATGGGGCACCAGAACATCCGCGCCGGCTTTCGCCATAGCCACCGCCTGTTCCTCGTCAAACACATAGGGGCAGGTGAGCATATCCAGCTCGTGCGCCATCCGAATCATTTCGACTTCCAGATTGTAGCTCATACCGGTTTCTTCCAGGTTCTGGCGGAATACGCCGTCAATCAACCCCACGGTGGGGAAGTTCTGAACGCCGTCAAACCCCATTTCCTTAAGTTGCTTGAGAAAAACCGGCATCAGGCGGAAGGGGTCGGTGCCGCATACGCCGGCCAGAACCATGGTGT
>RFJV01000709.1 GCA_003694775.1 Chloroflexota bacterium
GAGGCCGAAGCGGAAGCCGGGGAAGAACTCCCCGACTGGCTGGCCGCACTTGAACCCTCTGCCGAGGCCGAGGCCGAAGTCACTGCCCCGCCCGCCGAAGCGGAGACCGAAGAAGCCGTCCCCGACTGGCTGGCCGCCATTGAACCCGAAGCCGAAGCCGCCGCCCCGCCCGCCGAAGTCGAACCGGAAGCCGAATTTCTGCCCACCGAAGAAGAGCCGGCCTTGCCGGACTGGCTGAAAGAGCTAGGGGAAACGCTGACCCCGCCGGAACAAGAGGCCGAGGCCGCGCCTCCAGAAACCGCGGCGGCAGAAGCCCCACCGCTACCGGCAGAAGCGGCAGTTCTGGCTGCCGCGGCCGCTGTTGACCAGCTTGCGCCGGCAGAAAGTCCGGATGCCGTCCGGCAGGCCGCGGACACATTCCATGCCATTGCCACCCAGCCCCCGGCGCCGGCCGCGCTTCCTGCGGCGCTAACCCCACAGGAGCGGCTGAAGCCCCATATTGGACGGGCCATTTTTGCCCTGGTTCTCCTCCTCCTGCTGGTGGTCCCGCTGTGGCCTGGCCTGCAAAAAACAGACCCCACCGGTCGCCCGATGCCGTGGACGGAGCCAACCGGCCCGTTCGGTGAGGAGCTGGACCGGCAGAGACGCGAACTTATCAGCAGTGAACTGGGCATTGTCGACATCCAGCCGCCCGGTTCGGTGGCCCTGGTGTCCATCGACTACACCCCGGCCACCCAGGGTGAAATGGAGCCGCTGGCCGCGGCAGTTATCGGGCGTCTGCGGGGGCAGGGGATGCGGGTCGTGCTGGTCAGCCTGAACCCGGAAGGGGCCGCCCTGGCCGACTCGCTGGTGCAGAAGGTCATCCAGGAACGAGATGAAGCCTACGGCGAGTCGATGGTCAATCTGGGCTACCTGCCCGGAGAGGCCGCGGCCGTGCGCCGGGTGGTCAGCGGGCAGGAACGGCTGTCTGCCCGGCAGGAATACCGCACCGGGCTGGCACTGGGGCAAATGCAGAACTGGGCCGGGGTGGAGAATTTCCGGCAGGTCCGGCTGACCACCACCCTGGCAGACAACCCGGCTACGGCCCGCTGGTGGATTGAGCAGATGGCCGCGGCCGCGCCGCCGGATATTGGGGAGCGGTATCTGCTGGCCGCGGTCAGTGCCGCGGCAGGGCCGTTTCTACAGCCCTATCGGGCCAGCGGCCAGTTAGACGGCCTGCTGTCGGGGGTCAACAGCGCCGCGGCTGTAGAAGCGGTGCGCCGCCAGTTTGGTCCGGCCCGCCAGATGCTGGACAGCCAGAGCATTGCCCACCTGCTGTTGATTATCGCCATTGTGGCCGGGACAATCGCCGGCTGGATGCCGTCGCCGGCGCCGCCGGCCGGTCAGGAACAGACAGAAGCGGAACCAGAACCAGAAGCAGAATCCGAACCCGATTCGGAAGGATAAGCCAATGGAACTCTTTGGCCCCTTTATTGCCGCCATTCTCACCTTGATGGTGCTGAGCTATATTTTTGGCGATAACGTGCTGTTCAAGCTGGCAACCCATATCTTTGTGGGGGTCGCCATTGGATATGCGGTTATCGTTGTCTGGAGCCACGTATTTGTGCCGCTGTTCAAACGCGGCGACCTGCTGACCGCAGTGCCGGCCCTGGTGCTGTGCCTTCTGCTGGTCTTCAAAATTCCTTTGCGCCCGTCGCCGCTGGGTGCGGTGGGGAATATTGCCCTGGCCTTTGTGCTGGGAGTCGGCGCGGCGCTGGCTGTGGGGGGAGTTCTGCTGGGGACCCTACTGCCTCAGGCGATGGAAACGGCACGCATCTCCCTGAATCCCAACCACTACCCCGACACCCAAACCGAAGTCGGGGTGGTTACCTGGCTCAACAACATCATCATTGTGCTGGGCACACTGGGGACGTTCTTTTACTTCACCTATGCGGTTCGGGCGCAGGGTTTTCTGGGCGGTTTGCGGGAGGGGTTTGTCCGCTTCTGGGCCGGGATGGGCCGGCTGGTCATCATTTTTACCCTGGGCGCGCTGTTTGCCAATACGGTCAGCGCCAGAGTGGCCCTGCTGGTTTCCCGGCTCCAGTTTCTGCTGAGCTTCTTTGGCGGTTGACCATGCAGAGCATTCTGGCCGTCACCATCGGCAGTGTTCATACCACCGCCTATCTGATTGAGCGGCAGGCCGGCCATTTCCGGCTGACCGCCACCGCCCGGACGCCCCTCTATACCCCGGCCGGCGACATTACCGCCACGGTTGCCGAGGCTATCCGGCAAATTGAAAAACAGCAAGCGCGCATACTTCTGGCCCCTGCCGGCTGGCCTCTTGTGCCCCAAACCAGCCCCCAGCAGGGCGTGGATGCGTTTGTGGTCACTATCAGTGCCGGGCCACCGCTCAGGACGGTGCTGGTCGGCCTGACCGAGGAGGTCACTCTGACCCGCGCCCGCCGGGCCGTGCAGACCACCTATGCCGCGGTGGCGGGGGTGTCTGCACTGGATGCAGGGCCCCCTTCTCCGGTGGATACACTGGTGAAAATTCTGCGGCAGAGCGAGCCGGATGCGGTGCTGATGGTCGGCGGGATAGACGGCGGCGCGGCAGAGCCGGTTCTGCGAGCGGCCAAAACCACTGCCGCGGCCCTGCAGGCCGCCGGCCTCTCTACCCGGCCCCATATCCTCTATGCCGGCAACAAAACCCTGCGGCCGCAGGTCGCCGAAATTCTGGGGGCACTGGCCCCGCTGACCGCGGCAGACAATGTCCGCCCTGCCCCAAATGTGGAAAACCTGACCCCGGTTCACCTGGAGCTGGAGAAGCTGTATCTCCAGCAGAAGATTCTCCATCTGCCGGGCTTGAAGAAATTGAGCGGCTGGACAAAATATCCCATTATGCCGGTCAGCAAGTCGTTTGAAAAAACCATCCACTACATTGGACAGCAAAACCAGCTCCGGGTGCTGGGGGTCGATGTGGGCGCGGGAGCAACCATTGCCGCGGCCTATACCGACCGGCCCCTGACTCCGGCAGTCTGCACCGATGCCGGCATTGGATACAGCGCGGCGGCCCTGCTCCGGCAGGTGCCGGTTTCCCGCTTCCTGCGCTGGATTCCGTACGACCTGCCGCCGGAGGTGGTGTACAACCGTCTGCAAAATAAGGTGCTTCACCCGGCCAGCATTCCCGATTCTCTGCCGGAGCTGGCCCTGGAATACGCCCTGGTGCGCGAAGCGGTCCGGCTGGCGGTTGACCGTCTGCGGGCCGGCCTGCCGCGGCACCCGGCAACCGGCCGCGGCGAGGGGCGCTGGAATCTGGTTATAGCCGCGGGGCGGGGGCTTTCTGCCGCGGCCCACCCCGGCGATGCGGCCCTGCTTCTGCTGGATGCGGTGGAGCCGTGGGGTGTCACCAGCCTGATGCTCGACCCGCACGCGGCGACGGGTATTCTGGCCGCGGTGGCCGCGGTTCAGCCGCTGGCCGCGGTGGAAGCGGCCGCGCGGGGGGTCTTCCTGAATCTGGGCACGGTCATCGCGCCGCTGGGATACGGCCCTGGAGAAACATCGGCCCTCAAAATGGTGGTGCAGTACGACCCGCCCCTGCCGGACGGGCCGGAAACAGTGACGGTTGATATTCCCGGCGGCACTATCGAGCGCATCCCTCTGCCGGCAGGTCACCGGGCAAAGCTGGACATCACCACCGGTCGCCGGTTCAGTCTGGGGCTGAGCCGGCTGGAGCGCGGGGCCATTGTTGAGGTAGAAGGCGGGGTGCTGGGCATCATTGTTGACACCCGCGGCCGTCCGCTGAGGTTGCCGGCGGACCCAGGCCGGCGATTCGAACTGCTGGAATCCTGGAGCCAGAAAGTCAGAATGACCTATGCAGTTGCCAACCCGAATTATCAGCCCGGATAAAACCATCCAGCTTGTCCGCCGACTGCCCGCGGCCGGTGAGGTGCTGGTTCAGCGCGGCCAGCAGGTAGCCCCGCTCCAGCCGGTGGCCCGGACGGCGCTTCCCCGGCAGAGGCAGATGATTTTTGCCCCGCCGGCGCTGGTCCCGCTGGCCGACCGGCTGGCAAAACCGGTGGGGGCGCGGGTCGAAAAGGACGAGGTGCTGGCCGAGGTGCGGGGCCGCCTGCCGTTTTCGCGGCATACGCTGGTGTCGCCGGGGCGGGGGCGCATTGCCGCGGCAGGTACGGACTGGATTCTGCTGGACCTGGAGCCTACGCCGGTTGAACTGCCGGCCCTGGCCCATGGGGTGGTCAGCCGGGTTCTGCCCGGAGAGGGGGTGGTGCTTCAGGTGCGGGGAGCGGTGGTCGGCGCGGCCTGCGGTTTTGGCGGCGAGGCCTTTGGGGTGCTGAAACGGCTGGCAAACAACCCGTTCGATACCCCGGAGCCGGACGAGGTGACAGAACGGTTCACCCACGCCATCATCATTGCCGGTCGGACCATTGATGAGGCCACGCTCCGGGCCGCCGAGCGGGTCCGGGCGCGGGGGGTCATTGTGGGCA
>RFJV01000136.1 GCA_003694775.1 Chloroflexota bacterium
AACATTGGCGGCCTGGAGTGGCGGGTCGATATGGAAAACATCTTTTCATATATGTTCCTGGAAGCCTACGCCCAGAATATCGACTGGCCCGATTCCAACTGGATTGTTTACCAGCGGGTCGACCCTGGCGCAGACATCAACGGCGTGGAGCGCAAATGGCGTATGATTGTGTGGGACGCAGAGACCACTTTTGGCGGCGGGGCAGACAACCGGGCCGACCTCAATATGATTGAGCGGGTTTACAGCCCCCACGACAGCATTACCCGCATCCTGGAAAAGCCGTTTATCCATAACTGCGGCCTGAAACACCAGTTTGCCCGCCAGGCCCGCGAATATCTGGGCGTGGAAAACACCGCCGGAAAGCCAGCCAGTGAAGTGGGCCAACTCTCCAAGGAGCGGGTCAAGGCCGAAATTCTCAAGCAGGCGGCGATTGTCCGGCCTTTTATTCCCCTGGAAACGGCCCGCTGGGCCCCCGACCTGCCCGGCCCCGACCTGTTCGAGCAGAACATCCAGCACGCCCTGGAATTTGTTGACTATCGCCAGGAGGTCATCCTGAACCACCTGGACAACCTCCTGTACCAGACCTTTACATCATGCCGGTAGCAGCCAAACGCCAGCCGGCTGTCCATTTTCTGACGAATAATTACAGTTGACCGAACAACACAGGTGAGATGAAGATGTCTGGAACAGATTTTCTTGCGATACTGGGGAATTTACAGGATATTACCCAGGTGTTCACCATTACGGATATGGTGCTGACGATTGGCCTGAGTTTTGTGCTGTCGGCTGTTATTGCCTGGGTTTATAAAAGCACCTACCACGGTATGGCGTATAGCCAATCGTACGTGCATACTTTAATCATGATGAGCATGATTGTGGCCGTCATTATGCTGGTCATTGGCTCCAACATTGCCAGGGCGTTTTCGCTGGTGGGGGCATTGTCGATTATCCGCTTCCGCAACGCGATGAAGGATACCCGCGATGTGGGGTTTATCTTTTTTGCCATAGCCATCGGTATGGCTTGCGGAACCGGGTTCTACTTGCTGGCAGTGGTATCCACGCTGGCTATCAGCGCCTTGATGTTCCAGCTTACGGGGATGAATCTGTTTGCCGCCGACGGGCGGGAGCAAGTGCTTCGCTTCCGGGTAGCCGACGGGATTGATTACGAAACCGCTTTTCTGAGCCTCTTCAACCGCTACCTGGAGCGGTACAAGCTGATTTCAGTCAAAATTGGGCAAAACGATTCCGTACGGCTGGTTTATCTGGTGAAGTTTCGGGAAGACATCAACCCAAAAGCTTTTTTAAGCGACCTCCACCGGCTGAACGGTCACCAGGCTGTTTCCCTCATTAACGAAGCGGACGAAAACGGATTTTAGCTAACCACTGCGCCTGGAACCGCGTACAGCGACCACCTCGTACACGGTTTCCGGACGGCTTTGCCCCTTGAGATGCATATCTCCCACACTGCGCGCCTCAACCTGGCCCGAAAGCATAAAATAGACTTCCTGGCTGACCAGTATCTGTCCCCCGCGGGCATTTTCCTGCAAGCGCTTGGCCTTGTTCACCGTATCGCCAATGGCGGTGTAGTTCATCAACTGCGACGTGCCGATATTCCCCACCACGGCCTCCCCCACGTCGATGCCAACACCAAACTCCAAACGCTGTTCCGGCGGCAGATACTGGTGAACCAGCTCCACCTTCTGGAGCAGTTTTTGGGCCGCCCGCACGGCCCGCAGGGTGTGGTCTGGCTGGGGAAGGGGGGCGTTGAAAAAAGCCATTACCGCATCGCCCATAAATTTATCCAGCGTTCCCTGCTCCGACAAAATGGCCTCGGCGGCTACTCTGAGGTACTGGTTGAGCAGTTCAATCAGGATTTCGGGGGAAATTCTGGTGCTGAAGGCACTGAAGCCGCGCACATCGGCAAACAGAACGGTCAATGTCTGGCGATGGCCGCCCAGTTCCAGCTGGTCGGGCCGCGAGAGAAGCCGCTCCACCACCGTGGGGGAAACATACCGCTCAAACAACTGCTTTAGCTGTTCCTTTTCCTGTTCTTTGCGGGCGTGGAGCAGGCGGACAAGCTGTAGATTGTGCAGGGCAATGGCCGCGTAATCGGCCAGCATGCGCAGAAGCTGTTCATCGTAGGCAGAAAATGGGCCGGTCTGGCGCATCACGCTCAGCGTGCCGACCATCCGCTTCCCCAACTGCAAGGGGACAGAGAGGATGTTCTCTTTCCCAATTTCTACCATCCCCCCCTCGCGGGTTGCCGTAGCCATCAGCAGACCGGTGTTCAACCGGGGCCGCTTTCCTCCGCCCGTGGCCTGGTCAAGCCGTTGTTTGGTGACATGCCGCCGCGCCTCGCCCGTTTTGGGGTCAACCAGCACCAGCACCCCTTCGTCACCATTGGTGACAAACAGCACCGCGTCCACAATGCGTTCCAGCATGGTTTCCGGGTCGGTCAGGGCGGTAATGGATTTGCCAATCCGGTAGAGAATGTTCAGCTCATGCAGTCGCTGTTCCAGCTGGCGGTTGGTGGAGATGAGCCGCTGGGTCAGCTCCTCTTTCTCCCTCTGCAAACGGGTGACGGTCAGGGCACGCTCAATGGCGTTGAGCATGTCCTCCACGGCAAACGGCTTGATGATGTAATCC
>RFJV01000137.1 GCA_003694775.1 Chloroflexota bacterium
AGCGGCGATTCGGTTTCCGGCTCCGTGGATTACAGCAACTTCAAAACGACCCCGCCTGCCGGTTGCCCCAATCGCCTCCTTAATTATATTTATCTGCCGATTATTACAGCAAATTAGAACCTATCCGAAATTTATCGTATGGGTAGGCGAAGGCAATGCCTTCGCCTACCCAGGGTGATTTTTCGGATAGGCTCTTATTGAGCGGTACGCAGTGCCCCGGCCCCTCGCTGGCGGACGGGCTGAAGGTGCACGTGATGGAAGCGGCGTACCGCTCATCGGAGGAAAAGCGGTGGGTGGCGGTATCGGAGGTGCTTTAAAAGCAAAAAGCCACCCGTCGGAATCGAACCGACAACCTGCTCATTACGAATGAGCTGCTCTGCCGATTGAGCTAGGGTGGCATTGGGTGTCTTTCAGCGTCCCTGATTATAGCAAAAGGAGAAAAAGAGTCAAATCTCAATTATCAATGAGCCAATTCTCAATTGATTCTTTGGCTCATTGGCTCATTGATAATTGAATCATTGAAATTGGCTCATTGGCTCATTGACATGCTATAATAGGGTTCCATGTTGAGCCAAACTGTATCCCATTCTGGTGCACCCAAATAATCATCCCCAAGAAGCCTGCCTCTTGGGGACTTTATTTTTTGGTGGAGGTATTATGACCAAGTACATTTTCTGCACCGGCGGCGTGGTTTCGTCGCTGGGCAAAGGTGTGGCCGCGGCCTCGATTGGACGGATTCTGAAAAACCGCGGTCTGTCTGTCACTGTTCAGAAGCTGGACCCCTATCTCAACGTGGACCCCGGCACAATGAGCCCCTACGAACACGGCGAAGTCTTTGTGCTGGAAGACGGCGCGGAAACCGACCTGGACCTGGGCGCGTACGAGCGCTTCATCGATGAGAATCTCACCCGCGCCAGCAACCTGACCAGCGGGCAGGTTTACCAGCAGGTCATCAACCGGGAGCGCCGCGGCGACTACCTGGGCAAAACCATCCAGGTGATTCCGCACGTCACCAACCAGATTAAGGCCAGCATCACCAATGTGGCCCGCGAAAGCAACGCCGAAATTGTCATTGTCGAGGTCGGCGGCACAGTGGGCGATATCGAAGGTCTGCCGTTTCTGGAAGCCCTGCGCCAGATGCGCAAAGACGCGGGCCGGGAAAACACCTTCTACATCCACGTGACCCTGCTTCCCCACCTGCGGGCCACCAATGAACTGAAAACCAAACCCACCCAGCACAGCGTCCGCGAACTGCGCGGCATCGGCATCCAGCCGGATATGATTTTCTGCCGGGCCGACCTGCCGGTAGACGACAGCATCCGGGAAAAAATCGCCCTCTTCTGCGATGTGGAGAAACGGGCCGTTGTCCCCCTGACCACCGCGGAAACCATCTACGAAGTGCCGCTGATGCTGGAAGAGGCCGGCGTGGCCGAATTTATCTGCGAAAAGATGGGCATTGAGTGCGGCCCGCCGGACTGGGCCGAGTGGCAGGAGATGGTCCGGCACATCAAGAAACCCAAGCCGCCGGTGACCATTGGCATTGTGGGCAAATACGTGGAGCTGGAAGATGCCTACATCAGCGTTTACGAGGCCCTGAAGCATGCCGGCACCCAGCAGGACTGCGAGGTCAAGATTGAGTGGATTCCCTCCGAAGACCTGGAGCGAATGCGTGGCTTCGACCGGCTGGAGCGGGTCAACGGAATTGTGGTGCCGGGCGGTTTTGGCGAACGGGGTATCGAGGGTAAAATAATTGCCGCCAAGTTTGCCCGTCTGCGGGAGGTGCCGTACCTGGGTCTGTGCCTGGGGATGCAGGTGATGGTCATCGAACTGGCCCGCGAGGCGTTTGAAAGCGACGAACCCAACTCCACCGAGTTCGACCCCACCACCCCCTACCCCGTCATCGACCTGATGCCCGACCAGCGCGATATTGCCGACCTGGGCGGAACGATGCGGCTGGGAAGCTACCCCTGCCATCTGGTTGAGGGAACCATCGCCGCCCGCGCCTACCAGACCAACCTGGTGCACGAGCGCCACCGCCACCGGTTTGAATTCAACAACGAATTCCGGACCCCGCTCCAGGAGGCCGGGCTGGTGCTGTCCGGCCTGTCGCCGGATGGCCGGCTGGTAGAGATTGTCGAGCTGAAAAACCATCCGTTTATGCTGGGGACCCAGTTCCATCCGGAATTCAAGAGCCGCCCGACCCGCCCCCACCCGCTGTTTGCGGCTTTTGTCCAGGCCGCTCGCCGGCACGCCGGTCTGGAAAAGGGGTGAGGGTGACAAGCGACAAGCGACCAACGACGAAGGATGAAGGACGGACGACTTCACTGCGCGGCCTTTACATTTACCTGAAAATACGTTAAACTTACCATAACGTAACTGTTTTGGGAGATTGAAAAGTTGGAGAATGGAAGGTGGGAAGGTTTATTCCGCCTTCATCCTTCATCCTTTATTTCAAGGGAGCCAGGCGCTATGAAAGCTAAACGTATCCTGCTGATTGTAAGTGTGGTGGTGTTCCTCCTGACCGCCTGCGAAGTGCCGCGCCCCGGCGGCCAGTCCGGCGACATCACTCTGAGCACACCTGCACCGCCCCCCGCGGCGACAGAAGAAACCGTACCGCCGCCCACCGAAGAGGCCGCCCCTCCCGCCACCGAAGAGGCCGCGGCCCCGCCCGCGGCAGAGGATATTGCCCCGGAAGGTGTGCCGGCTTTTGTGGGCCAGCCGTCCCAACCGGCTCAACCAGGACAGGCCCTGATTAAGCTGAGCACCGAGGCCGACACGATGGCCCGTGCCCTGGGGGTGGAAGAGGAAGGAGCCATTTCCGGCATTCCCGTGCTGGACCAGGTCCTCCAGCAAATTGGCGCCACCGACCTGTCGCCGGTGACCACCGGTCTGCAGGAGGCCATCTCCGAGCCTTCCTTCTCCGCCCAGACCGTCGGCGAGGTGGGCCGGCTGTACCGGGTGGCCTTTGCCCCGGAAAAACCGGTGGATGAGGTGGTCGCCACCCTGGCGGCTAACCCGGTGGTAGAATACGCCGAACCCAACTACATTGCCACCATCGCCGGCGAGCCGGTTAACCTGCCCCTGCGCCTGACCCCCAACGACCCTTACTACAAGTACCAGTGGAACTTCGATAAAATCCAGATTCCCGCCGCCTGGGACATCGCCACCGGACAGGGAGTCACGGTGGCGGTGGTTGATACCGGCATCGACTTCAACGCACCCGACCTGGCCCAGGCCGACCACCTGCCGGGGTACGACTTCCACAATAACGACGACGACCCCACCGACGACCAGGGACACGGCACCCACGTGGCCGGAACCATTGCCCAGAGCACCAACAACGCCCAGGGTGTGGCCGGAATTGCCTTCAATGCCCGCCTCCTGCCGGTCAAAGTGATGGGCAGTAACGGCGAAGGCAGTTACGAAAATATCATCAAGGGCATTATGTACGCCGTCAACCAGGGCGCACAGGTCATCAACCTGAGCCTGACCGGTTCGGCAGACTCGCAGGCAATGCGCGACGCGGTAGAATACGCCTACCGCCGCGGCGTGGTCGTGGTGGCCGCGGCAGGCAACCACAGCGGCCCGGTAGAGTTCCCCGCCGCGTACGATGATTTCGTCATTGCCGTAGGGGCCATTCGTCTGGACGACGCCCTGGCTTCCTACAGCAACTTTGGCCCCCAGATTGACCTGGTCGCGCCCGGCGGCGACATCAACGTAGACCTGAACGGCGACGGCTACGGCGACGGCATCCTCCAGCAGACCTTCCGCTCCACCGGCGTGGGATACAGCTACCGCTTCTTTGAAGGTACGTCGATGGCCTCTCCCCACGTGGCCGGGGTGGCGGCCCTGCTCCGCAGTCTCAAGCCCAACGCCTCCCCCGACGAAATCAAAAGCGTGCTGATGCAGACTGCCCGTCCGCTTGGCCCGGCAGACAAATTCGGCGCGGGGCTGGTTCAGGCCGCCGACGCGCTCGCCGCGGTGGCCGGAACCCAACCCAAACCACCCACGGCCACCCCTACCCCAACGCCAACCGCCACCCAGGCCCCGATTGTCCAGCCGCCCACCAGCACCCCTACCGCAACCGCTACGGCTACATCTACACCCACCTCAACCCCAACACCAACCGCCACCACCCCGCCGGTCCCCACCGACACCCCCACCCCCACTGTAGTGCCGATTACCCCGCCGGTGGTCAGTCCGGTGGCCGGGGAATTACTGCAGAACGGCGGCTTTGAAGGCGACGGCGGCTGGGTGTTTGGCGACACGCCGGTGCGCGGCGGCTACGATACCGCCGTGGTCCACAGCGGCCAGCGAGCCGCCCGGCTGGGCATTGCCAGCGGGCCAGACCGGAACAGCTTCAGCTCCGTGTGGCAGAAAGTCACCATCCCTGCCGAGGCCAGAAAAGTCACCCTGAAAGCCTTTGTCTACCCGGTCAGCCAGGACGCCCCTTACAACGATGTCCAGACTATCGCCATCCTGAACCGCAATTTCCGCCTGCTCAAGGTGCTGTCCAGAGAACTGAGCAACAGCCAGCAGTGGGAAGAGCGGGTGTACGACCTGTCGGACCTGCGCGGGCAAACCGTATACGTCTACTTCAGCGTGTTCAACCGGGGATACACCGGCAAACCCAGCGCCCTTTACGTGGATGACGTTTCGCTGACATGGTCGCCATAACGCAACCGGTCCGAAAAAATAATCTGTTTGGTTTAACCAGCAACTTGACCAGCCAACAAGACCTGGAGCAATGGCTACACGAAGGCATCACCGCGGCCAAAACCGGCCAGCTTGAGCGGGCCAGATTCCTCCTGCTGGACGTGGTGGAGCAAGACCAGACCAACGAGGTGGCCTGGTACTGGCTGTACCGCGTCTTCGACCGGACCGAGGACAAGAGAATCTGTCTGGAAAACCTGCTGACCATCAATCCCCAAAACCGGTGGGCCAGCCAGGAACTCCAGCGCCTGCTCCGGTCGGCGCGCCTCCGCCAGCAGGTCGACCGGCAGGTGAGCCAGGCCCGGCCTGCCGGCCATCCCGCCGATTCGCTGGTGCGGGCACTCCCGGCCACGCTGACCCTGCATCTGGTCACCGCCTTCTGGTTCGGGATTTCGCTGGTCATCCTGGCCGGCGGTCTGCTGGCCGCCCAGGAGTGGCTGTCGGCCTGGCTCCGCTCTCGCTCGTTTCCGGTGTACATCACCCCAGACCTGGTGTTGGGCCTGCTGGCCGCGCTGATGTTCATTCTGCTGGGGATTCTGGGACTGGTGGTGGCGGTTCTGCTCTATTTCCGGGCGACAGCCGGCTTTTACGGCAGTATTATCCTGGGCCTCCTGCTCCTGCTCATCGGCCCGACCCTGAGCCTGGTGGTGGAGCCGCCCAACTATCTGACAACCGTGTGCACGGGGGGGATATCCGGAATGATTGTCCTGCTCACCCTGGCCGCGCAATCCACACGCAACGCAAACGGCAATTATGACAGCACCCGCCGATAGTTCAACCTGGCTTCTCTCACTCGACCAGATTCAGGCCACCGATTTCGACCGCGTTGGCGGCAAAACGGTCCGGCTGGCCCTGCTCAAACAGCAAGGTCTGGCCGTCCCTCCCGGCCTGGCAGTGACCACCACCTTCTTTGAAACCCACCTGAAGAAAAGCCGCCTCATCCCCCTTTGGGCCGGCTCCCCCGACGTGGCCGTTACCACCGACTCTCTGGCCTGGCTGGCGGACACGCTCAAAACCCGGCCCATCGACCCGGAACTGCTGACCGCCCTGCGCCAGGCTGTCGATGCCCGGTTTGGCCCGGAAATCCAGCAGTTCGCCGTCCGCTCCTCGGCCATCGACGAAGACCGCCGCGACCGCTCCTTTGCCGGCATCCACCTGACCGAACTGGGCGTGCCCCGCGCCGCCCTGCCAATTGCTATCACCCGCTGTTGGGCCTCGGCGCTGAGCGGGCCGGCCCTCCAGTACCGGCTCAGCCACGGAATGTCTATCCAGGGCATCCGCATTGCCGTGCTCATCCAGCCAATGCTGACCCCCGACAGCTCCGGCGTGGGTTTTACCGTCAACCCGCTGACCGCGGCCCGCGATGAGCTGGTCATCGAAGCCACCTGGGGCCTGGGCCAGCCTCTGGTCGAAGGCGCGGTCCAGCCGTTCCTCTACCGGCTGGCAAACCAGCCTCCAGACTACCCCCTGCTGGAATCTCGCCCCGGCCACAAGCCGGCCGGTGCTGCCGGCGACGCGCCCCTGCCCGCGGCGGCCCTGCCTGTGCTGGCCGACCAGTTGGTGCGCATCCAGGCCCTGATGGGCGAACCTCAGGACGTGGAGTGGGCCTGGCAGGACGAAACTTTCTACATCCTCCAGTCCCGGCCTATCGCCCTGCCGGAAGCCCCACCGCCAACCATCGATATTGAATGGACGCGGGGCAGTCACCCGGAATTTCTGCCCGACCTGCCGTCGCCGCTGTTTGGCTCCATCCTGGAGCAAAGTCAGGTTCAGGCGCTGGCCTTTTTCCGGCGGCTGGGACTGCAGGTCGACAACCTGGGGCCGTATGTCCGCCTGATTTTGGGCCGGCCTTACCTGAACCTGACCCTGTTGAAGCGGGTGGCGGCGCAGGTGGGCGTCAACGCGGGCGCGGTTCTGCATACCATCGGCTATACACCGGGCCGGGGACACAGCCGGTCGCTGACCTTCAACTGGGAGCAGGTGTGGCGTGCCCGCGGTGTTTTCCGGCAGGTGCTCCGCCATACCCTGCGGGCGTCCGCCGCGGTTCGCCGCTACCGGAGCCTGGTGGAGCAGGTCGTCCAGAAAATCACCCCACCCCGCACCGACCTTTCTCCGCAGGAGCTGACCGCTCTGTTCCGCCTGCACACAGAGGTGTATGGGGCCGGTTTCGAGGCCGGGCTGTCCGTTTCGGTAGGGATTGCCGTGCTGACGGCCCTGGGCAGTCGCCTGCTGGAACCATTCACCGACCAGCCGGCCGCGGCCATCAGTATGCTGGCCCGCCGGGGCCAGGATTTCCGCGGCGACCCGCTCCAGACCGACCTGTACCGGCTGGCCGGTGAAATCCGCCGCACGCCGGCCCTGTACGATTGGCTGGAGTCTGCCGCACCCGACTTTTCCGGCTACCCCGACCAGGCCCCGCCGGCGCTGGTCGAAAAGATTACCGGCCTGCTGGCCCGCCACGGCGACCGCGGGCAGTATGAAACCGATGTCGGCTGGCCGCGCTACGCCGAAGACCCGTCTCCCCTGCTGAACCTGCTCCTCCAGTTCGCCCGAAGCGAGGCCGGCCCCGCGGCAGAGCGGCAGGCCGGCCCGGTGCTGTCGGCGGGGGGAATCCAGCGGCTGCTACCCTGGCGGCTGTGGCTGGCCCGATGGCTGGCCCGCCGTCTGCGCCGCTATCTTTCACTGCGCGAAGAACTGTACCGCCTGAGGGGGCAGGCGATGACCGCCTGCCGGCGCTGGGACCTGTCGCTGGGGGAAAGATGGGTGGCTCTGGGCTGGCTGAACCGGCCCGAAGAAATCTTCTGGCTGACGGCAGAAGAGGTGGAGCGGGGTCTGCTGGCCGGGGCAGAGGTGGGGCTGACCCTGCCGGCCGCGGTGCGGGCGCGTCAGGATACTTACCAGACCCACGCGGCCACGCCGATGCCTTTTGTCCTGACCGAGTCCCAAATTCCCCTGCTGAGGCCCGGTGAGGGGCTGGTCGACACGCCGTCTGCCGAGGTGCTGGTGGGCCTGCCTATCAGTCCGGGGCAGGCCAGGGGGCGGGCGCGCATCGTGCGCCACCCGTCGGAGGTG
>RFJV01000710.1 GCA_003694775.1 Chloroflexota bacterium
CCACCACCGCCCCCACCGCTCCCCCCCGGCCAATGCTGTGGTCAGCCTCACCGAAACCGGCGCCACGGCCACCCTGCTGGTCGAGCAGATTCGCGACCGCCACCTCTCGCTGACACCCCTGGAAGCCACCCTGCTCCTGCTGGGTATTTACGAGGATACCGGCTCGCTGACCTACGTGGGCACCACCCCGCGCGACCTGCAGGCCGCGGCCTGGCTGTTGGCCGAAGGCCATGCCCGCCTGGACATTGCCCGCGATTACCTCAACTACCCCATGAGCGACATCCAGCGCGAACTCTACCGCCAGCTGGTCGACCGGCTGGAAACGCACACCATCTACGGGCACACCGTCATCATCGGACAGGCCAGCGTACCCCACTACGTGGAAGAAATCAGCACCCTGGCCCACCGCATGCGCGACCTGTACCGTCCCGATGCCCTTTTTGTCCTGGTGGAAATGGTAGACCACGTGCAGATGGTCGCCCGCTCCACCACCGACGCCATCGACGTGGGCCGGATAGCCCGCTTTATGGGCGGTGGCGGCCATGCCCGCGCCGCCGCGGCCCTGCTCAAGGACCGTTCCCTGTCCGACTGCCACGCCGAGCTTCTGCGCCTGCTCAAGCTTCAGGTCCGGCCGGCTGTGATGGTGCAGGAAATCATGTCTCGCGGGGCACGCACCCTCTCTCCCGCCGATACCGTTCGCCGGGCCGCAGAAATGATGAACCGCTACGGCCACGAAGGCTTCCCCGTCGTAGAGCCAGAATCCGGGCGGATTGTCGGCGTCATTTCTCGCCGCGAAATCGATAAGGCCCTGCGGCACAAGCTGGACGGCGCGGCCATTGCCCAGTTTATGACCGCCGGCGAATTCTACGTCACCCCCACCGACAGCGTGGACGCAGTCCAGACGCTGATGGTGGAGCACCAAATCGGCCAGGTTCCGGTGGTAGACCGCCCCGGCGGCAAGGTCATCGGCATTGTTACCCGCACCGACCTGATTAATCTCTGGCACAAGACCCGCCACCCCACCGACCGCCAGCTCAATCTGGCCGACCAGCTCCGGCGCACCCTGTCCGCGCCCCTGTTCCGCCTGCTCCAGCAGGCCGGCCAGCTGGCCGCCTCTCAGGGCGACACGCTGTACCTGGTGGGCGGCTTTGTGCGCGACCTTCTGCTCATGCTGGAATACGAAAACGACCCCGCGGCCAGAGAAAAAACCAGCCCCCGTTTTGACCTGGACCTGGTGGTCGAAGGGGATGCCATTGCCCTGGCCCGCCAGCTTCAGGCTCGCAACCGCGGGCGAGTGGTCAGCCACCAGCGGTTTGGTACGGCCAAATGGATACTGGAAAACCCCATCCCCTTCCACGCCAATAATTCCGGCGTGACCCTCGCCTCGCTGGATTTTGTCACGGCCCGCACCGAATTCTACGAGCATCCCTCAGCCCTGCCAGAAGTGGAGCGCAGTTCCATCCGGCAGGACCTGCACCGCCGCGATTTCACCATCAATACCCTGGCCCTCAACCTCAACCCCGACCGCCTGGGTGAACTGCTGGACTTTTACGGCGGCCAAAACGACCTGCGGGCACGGCTGATACGGGTTCTGCACAGCCTGAGCTTTGTGGAAGACCCCACCCGGATGCTCCGGGCCGCCCGCCTGATAGCCCGGCTCGATTTCAAGCTGGAGGAACGCACTGCAGAACTGCTGGAGAATGCCCGCGACCTGCTGGAGCGGGTCAGTGGGGAGCGGATTTTCAATGAGCTGGTCCTCATCTTTCGGGAGCGGTCGCCGGAAAAGGCTCTCCGGGTATTGGACCAGCTGGGGATACTGGCGGTCATCCATCCCGGCCTGATGATGGACGACTGGTTGGAAGCGCGTCTGCGCCAACTGCGCGGTGGTCTGGCTGACACGCCGTGGGCCGGCATTTCGCCGCAACCCATTCACTACCTGGCCCTGATGGCCTTTTTCCTGGCCCGCGACGAACTGGACACCCTGATGCAGAGGCTCAACCTCCGCGCCGACCAGCGCAAACTGCTCCGGCAAGTTTACACCATCCGCCGCCGGGACAGGGAAATTGCCGCCGCGGAAAAGAACAGCACCCTCTACCACCTGCTCGCCCCCACCTCCGACGAGGCGCGGATGGTGGCCTGGATTGGCCTGGACAACGAGGCCGCCCGCGGCAAACTGGTTCACTTCCAGACCACTCTGCGGAATGTCGAGCCGATTATTAACGGGGATTACCTCAAAGAAGAAATGGGCCTCACCCCCGGCCCATTGTTCAGAACTATCTTGACCCGCCTGCGCGATGCCCGCCTGGATGGAGAAGTCCTCACCCTGTCGGATGAGCGCCGGCTGGTTGAGCAAATCCTGGCCGA
>RFJV01000138.1 GCA_003694775.1 Chloroflexota bacterium
GAACGGCCCGCTTAAGGCCCACTGGCAGTTCGATTTTTACTATCAGGGCAAAATCGTCCACACCATCAAGGACTACAGCGCTCAGGAATTCACCACCGTTTACCGGGAAACGTTCCGCCTCCTGCCGTATGGAGAACTCCGCCCGGCGAACCGGCCAGCCTCCCCCGCTCCCCAGACCGACCGGTGGCGAGTCAGGCTGGATGCCGATGATATTGGCGTGGTGCTGGTAGACGGCATCCCCGTGGCCGGGGTATACCATTCTCCCGCTGGAGACTTCGACTGGCAGGACATCGGAAACGCGGTTTCTTCGGCCAGACTGGGTGAAATCGGCATCCAGCTGTGGAACCACCACGGCAGTTACGCCTTGTGGGTACAGCTTTGCCGTAATGATGAACTGGTCTGGGAAAAAAATGTGAAAGGGATTTGGTCGCTCAAATCCCTGGTATTTTCCGAGGTTGTTGTTCCAGAGGTACTGTCTTCGTTGGGGGACTGTCCCGCGCCAACCGCGGCTCCAAATTGAACGCGGCCCTTAGCCGCTCAGGGGTAAAAAATGAAACCTCAATGGCTGTGGCTGTACGTCTGTCTGGCGGGCCTTGTACTGGTGCAGTGTACGCCCACCGAACCGCTCCCTATCCCCACCGCCGCCCCGGAGACCGCTCCCCCTACCGCTCCCACGGAAGACCCCTACCTGGCCCGCCGGCAGGCGATGGTGAAATACCAGATTGAAGGCCGGGGCGTGTCCGACCCCGCGGTGCTGGCGGCGATGGTGGCTGTGCCGCGGCACGAGTTCGTTCTGCCGGAGTACCTGGACCAGGCCTATGCCGACCACCCCCTGCCCATCGGCTACGGCCAGACCATCTCCCAGCCCTACATCGTTGCCCTGATGACCGAACTGCTCGACCTCCAGCCGGGCGAAAAGGTGCTGGAAATCGGTACCGGCTCCGGCTACCAGGCCGCCATCCTGGCCCAGATTACCGACCAGGTCTACACCATCGAAATCATCCCCGAACTGGCAACCCGCGCCCGCAAAACCTTCGACCGGCTGGGCTACACCACCATCACCACCAAACAGGCCGATGGCTACTGGGGCTGGGAAGAGTTCGCCCCCTTCGACGCCATCATCGTCACCGCCGCGCCGGACCACGTCCCCCAGCCGCTGGTCAACCAGCTTGCCGACCGCGGCAGGATGGTCATTCCCATTGGCCCGCCGGGCGGCTACCAGAGCCTGTGGGTGCTGGAGCGGCAGGGCGAGGAAATTCTGCGCACCAACTGGGGCGGCGTACGCTTTGTCCCCCTAACCCGCAGTGAATAGACCGCTCAATCCCAGTGCCGGCTGACCCCCGCGGCCAGGGCATAGGCCGCGGCCGCACTCCACAGCACCGCCGAAAACCCCCAGCTCAGGCTGACCAGCGCGGCCAGCACCGCACTCACCACCGACGCACACCCGTTCACCGCCCACACCCACGGCACCCACCGGGGCGCGGCGCGTCCCACCCACCGCAGTCCCGCCGGAAACGGAACACCCATCAGCACCCCAAGAGGAAGCAGGGCCGCCACCGCAATCCCCACCCGGCCGGCCCACGGCAATCGAATGGTCGCCTCAAAGAGACCGGCCAGCACCGGCGGGTAGACCAGCGCCAGCACGACCACCCCTGTCAGGGCGACCCGCAGACTGAGCCGCGTACTCAGGTAGCGGCTTCCCGCGCCTGCCGCGGCCAGCAGGGTAGCAACCACCACCGCAAAGGCATAGGCCGGCTGGCCCAGGTACAGGATGAACTGCTGGAGCAGGGGAATTTCCACAAACAGAAACCCCAGGCCGAGCAGGAAAAAGTAGAGGAGCAGGGACACGGGGGAGAGGGACGGCGGCAGACCGGGGCCGGGTTGGGGCGGGTCGGCTGTTTTTTGCCAGAGAAGCGGAAGCAGAATCAACCCCAGCGACAGCAAAACCGCCAGCCCCAGCAGAACAACCAGCATCAGATAGCCGCTCCCGCCAAACGGCTGCCAGGTTTTGCCCAGCGACTGCCAGATTTCCGGGACCTGCCGCCATTTGAAAAAGTTGAAAAAATAGGGCCGGTTGTCGGTGGGCGGGTCCACGGCAAAGGGGTAGCTGTTAAAAAACAGGTCCGGCTCTGCCGCATCCACCAGCGCCCGGAACGACCGGTAGTAGGCCGCCTCCGGAACCACACTGTACCGGTTGACCTCCTCCGGGCGGATGCCGGGCAGGTAAACCAGGTCGAACTGCCGCGAGCGGGCAAACCGGCGGATGGTTGCCAGGTCTTCCGGCGGCAGGGCCGTATTGGACGCGGCCACCAGTGCGGTCTGCATACTTCGTATAGCGAATGTCGAGGCCGGTGTGGGGGCCGCAGGGAGGGCAAACCGGCGGTGCGCCGCCAGGGTGACCGCCCACAGGCGCAGGCTTTCGCTGGGCGGAAGCTGGAGCCATCGTTCCGCCACCAGCAGGCCGCCCGGATTCAGCCGGGCCAGGGCGTCGGCAAAAGCCTGGACAGTGTAGCGGTAATCCTCGTTCAGGGAGTAGGCCCCGGCAGTCACGGGGTGGAAGCTGTCGGACAGGGGGAAGATGACCAGGTCGTAGCGGTGGGGAGTGCGGCGCAGGAAACTGCGCGGCTGGTCGACCACCAGCCGGACTCGCCGGTCGTGGTAGATGGCCCCGTTAAAGCTGGCCAGGTCTTCTGTCAGGAGACGGGCCGTGGTGGGGTTGCCATGCACCACCGTCACCGACCGCGCCCCCTGCTGGAGAGCGGCCAGCACCGGCAGGCCGCCGCCCGGCTCCAGAATGAGCACATCGGCATTGGGGCGCAGGGTAAAGGCCAGGGCCAGAGGGAGGTGGGCCGTAAAAGCGGGGTCGCCGGGCGCGGTGACGGGGGTCAGGTTGTCGCCATCTACTGTCAGGCCGAGCTGGGACGGCAGAGTGCCGGTGTAGGCAAAGCTGAGGCCGGGGGCGGAACGGATGCCGTCACTGCGGATAACGTCAACGCGGGAAAAGGCATTCCAGCGGCTGATGAGGATGTCGCTTCCGGGGTAGAGCAGGGCCTGAGAAAGGGCCTTGTAGGGAGTCAGCCGGACGTGGAGCAGGCCGCCAAAGTTTGCCAGCAGGAGCAGGGCCAGCGGCGCCCCCACTGCCGACCCCAACAGGTTGGCCGCATACACCGCGCCGGCCCGCTCTGTCCAGACGGCCAGCGCCGCGGCCACAGCCAGCCCGCTGAAGAAGAACGGCACGGCCAGGGCCAGGTAGTAGAGGGTCAGCCAGAGGAGCTGGAGGGGTTCCCAGGCCAGCCGGTAGGCGTCGAAGGGCAGGGTGTTGACCACCAGGTACGCGGCCGGCACGGATAACACAAAGGCAATCCCGGAGACGGCCAGCAGGCGGGGCAGGTGTTGGGGCGACACGCCGCGGCGGGAAAGGTAGGTCCCGCTGGCGCCGGCCCCCAGCAAGGCCAGACTGACCGCCATAAACGCCAGGTGACTGCCCTGGGCCAGGGAAAACAGCCGGGTCAAACTCACCTGGAAGGCAAGCGACGCGGCAGAAATCAGGAAAAGAAAGGTGTACAGCTTCATCTTCCCTCTGCATTTTTGGCGTGCAGTTGTGCTGTTATTGTATACCTGTTATTGGATTTGTCTACAACGATTGGGCGTGGTTCATCCCTCATCCCTCATCCCTCATCCCTCATCCTTCATCCTTCATCCTTCATCCTTCATCCCTCCCTCCCTCCTCCCCCTTACCTTTGCCAGGATACCCGTATCACAATATAATCGTAACAGCGATGGTCATAAAATCAGCCAGATGAAGTGGAAGGCACAGCCTGATTGGAAAAATCCCGATGCGGCAAGTCTGCTGGTGTTCCGGTATCGCCATTGCCATATTGGCGGCTCTGCTGACCGCCTGCGGTACGTCCGCACCCCCCACCCCGACCCCC
>RFJV01000139.1 GCA_003694775.1 Chloroflexota bacterium
TCATCAACGGGCGCATCGTGGTGGAAGATGGGGAATTCCTGCCGTTTGAACTCGGCCCGGTCATCGAGCGCCACAACCAGATTAGCCGCCAGATGATGGAACGCGCCGGCGTGCTGTAAAGGCGGAAGGATGAAGGATAAGGGATGAAGGATGAAGGATGAAGGCGGAAGGATGAGGGAGCAAGGAGCTGTCTAATCTCCCAATCTCCAATCGCCAATCGTCAATCGTCAATCGTCAATCGAATTTTTCTCTCCCGGCATCGGTGGTAAAATAATTTCTGCCTTCATCCTTACTTTTGGGGAGGTCTACCGCCGATGCCGAAAGTCGTCTACGTTCCGGAGAAAAAACTCAATCCTGCCGACGAACTGCGCACCTTGCTGACCGCCCTGGAAGAACGGCACGTCCGGCTGAAACTGCTGGGCGAAACCCAGGCCACGGACATCCTGCGCGATATGGACCGGGCGGTTCAGCTTTTTGCCGACCTGCAGGCTTCAGGTCTGGACCTGACCCCCGAAGCCGGGCGGTTTGAGGCGTTTCAGAACCGCCTGCGGCGGTCTGCCGGTCTTCTCCTGCGGCGGCTGGGTGGGGCCAGTGCCCTGCGCCGCGCCCGCCCCGACCCTGCCCCAGACCCCGCGACCCACTGGTGGTGGTACATCGACGAACTGGTGGCTCGCCAGCGCCGCCAGACCCTGCGCCGGCTGGCAATCGTGGCCGGGGTGGTGCTGGTCATCCTGGCCGGGGTGTGGCTGGTTTTCCAGACCATTCTGGCCCCGGACCCGCTGGTCGTTGCCAGGGTGGAGGCGGAAAACGAGGCCAACTTTGCCCTGGAAGCCGGCGATATGCAGGCCGCGCTGGCGGCCCTGGATGCCGGTCTGGAGAAAGTCCCCAACGACCCCAACCTTCTGCTGTTCAAGGCCGTTCTGCTCGACGCCCTGGGCCAGCCGGAACAGGCCGCGCCCCTGCTGGTGCAGGCGCGGCAGGCCATCACCGACCCGGTGGCCTTCAACCTGCACCGCGCCCAACTGGAAATGCGGGTTGACCTGCCCGCCCAGGCCGAACAGCATATCCGGGAGGTGCTGGAAAAGGTCCCGGATTCGGCCAACGGCTGGCTCCTGCTGGCCCAATCGCTGGAGGCCCAGCAGAAATATCCGGAGGCAGTGGCCGCTTACCAGAAGGCGTCGGAGCTGGCCGAGGCCCAGAACAACGAGGAAATTGTGGTTCTGGCGCGGGTGTCGCTGGCGCAGTTGCAGATGAAGATGATGAGTCCGCCGGTCAATGAGGGGCAGTGACGGGTGAGGAATACCGCTATGGTCGATACGTTTCTCCTGCTTACCGCAGACCCGGACGCCGCGGATGCAGACACCACCACCGATACCGACCTGGATATCGAATTTGTGGTGATGGACGAAGCGGAGCTGGAGCGTCCCTACCGGGTCATCATCCACAACGATGATGTGACCACGTTTGACTTTGTCATTGCCGTTCTGGTGACGATTTTTGAACTCAGCTTCCGGCAGGCGGAGCACGTGGCCTTTGAGGCCCATACCCGCGGCAGTGCCTACGTTGCCACCCTGCCCCTGGAGGAGGCCCGCCGCCGCGTCTTCAAAGCCCAGTACGCCGCCCGCCAGCAGGGGTTCCCGCTGACCTTCACCATCGAGCCGGAGTAGGACAGCGGCTAGCGGTTGTCCTGCCCTGCGGTTTTCTTCGCATAGACAACATCTCTATTGTGCCGGGCCGTGGAATTATCCGGGTCCAGGGATAGGGCCTGGCTGTAGTCTGCCAGGGCGGCGTCCAGATTGCCCAGGTGAGCCAGACAGTTGCCGCGGCGGACGTAAAGATGGGCCTCGTTGGGAGACAGCTCGATGGCCCGGCTGTAATCTTCGATGGCCGCGGGCAGGTCGCCCATCTCCCGGTGGCAGTCTCCCCGACCGCTGTGGGCCGCGGCCAGCCGGCTGTCCAGGCGGAGGGCCTGCTCAAAATTGGCTTTTCCCCGGAACCAGTCCCCCTGAGCCAGATAGACCATCCCCCGTCCCAGCGAGGCGCGGGCGTCGCGCGGGTCCAGCTTGATGGCCGCGGCAAAATCCTCCAGCGCGTCCGGCAGGTCGCCCAACCGCAGATGAACCGTCCCCCGGCCAATATAGGCCGCCGCGGTGGGGTGCAGGCGCAGGGCCGCGGTGTACGCCTCTCTGGCCTGGGGCAGGTCGTTTTGGGCTTCAAAAATCAGGGCCTGACCCACCCAGGCCCGCCATTCCTGCGAGTCCAGGGCCAGGGCGCGGCGGTAGTCGGCCAGGGCCGGCTCGACCTGCCCCAGCGCGGCGTAGCAGTTGCCCCGGCCCAGATAGACCACCGCATCGTCCGGGTCCAGGGTCAGGGCCTGGGTGTAATCGGCCACGGCATCGGCATAGCGACCGGCCGCCTCCGCGGCCGCCCCCCGGCTGACCAGGGCCGCGGTGTCGTGCGGATTGGCCGCCAGTACGGCCTCAAAATCCGCGCTGGCCTCCTCCAGCAGGTCCAGGGCCAGGGCGGCCCGTCCCCGGTTGTAGCGCGCCTTCAGGTTGTCCGGGTCCAGGGCCAGCACCCGGTCGTAATCGTGCCGGGCCGCGGCATAGTCCCGGCGCAGAAAATGGATGTTGCCCCGGCTGAACAGCAGGTCCGCATCCTCCGGCAGGAGGGCAATGGCCCGGTCAAAATCGGCCAGGGCCTCCTCAAAGCGGTGCAGGCGGCGGTACAGCTTGCCGCGGCGGGCCAGAAAGTCGGCCCGGTCTGGTTCCAGCTGGATAGCCGCCTCAAACGCGGCCAGGGCCTGCTCGAACTCGTTATTTTCTTCGTGTAGACATCCGCTATTAAAATATTCTTCCGCGCGAGATGGCTCACGAAAAGGGCCGGTCATCGTCTCCCCCAATCTCCAATCTCTAATCTCTAATCCCCAAACAGCCTCGTAATTTCATCGCGGGCAAAGACGGGCAGGGGGCGCCGCGTGCCGTCTGCGGCGACCAGCACCCGACCAGCCCCGGCAGGGGTGACGCGCCCGATGCGGGCCGCGGCAATGCCGTGACGGTTCAGGCTGTCCAGGATGTGGGGTGTGCGGTCCGGGTCTGCGGCGATGAGCAGGGCGCCGGAGGCAATGATGCCCAGCGGGTCCAGGCCAAAAAACCGGCAGAGGGCAACCGTCTCCGGCAGGTAGGGGAGGGCGGTTTCCTCGATTTCCAGTCCTACGCCCGCGGCTTCGGCCAGTTCATGCAGGCCGGTGGCGACCCCGCCTTCGGTGGGGTCGTGCATGGCGTGGACTCCGCCGGCTTCTACCGCCGCCGCGGCATCCCGAACCACGCTGATGCCCGGATTGTACAAAAAATTCGCATAGTCATTAAGACTATCTTTTTCAAACCTGCCCTCTAACAGGGAGCGTTTTTCCGCGGCGATGATAGCAGTGGCCTCGATGGCTATTCCCTTGGTCAGCAAGAGGTCATCCCCGACCCGTGCGCCGGCGGTGGTCACCAGCCGGTCGGGGGAAACCTCGCCCAGCAGATGGCCGGCCACTACCGGACGGTCGAGGCCGTAGGTAATTTCCGTGTGCCCTCCGACCACGGTGATGCCCAGGTCGGCGCAGGCGGAATGGATTTGCTCAAAGATGGCGTCCACCAGGGCCGGGGTGGTCTCGTGTTCCGGCAGAAGGAGGGTCGCCAGGAACCAGCGCGGCACCGCACCGGTACAGGCCACGTCATTGGCATTGATGTTGACCGCATACCAGCCGATATTTTCCGCGGCAAAGGTGATGGGGTCGCTTTTGGCGACCAGGTAGCGGTCTCCCATATCAATGACCGCGGCATCCTGCCCCACCGACGGTCCGGCAATCAACCGCGGGTCTCGCGGGGCGTACTGGTTGAGCAGGCGGGCCAGATGCTCCGCCGGCAGTTTTCCTACAGGATAGTGGAATGGCATTTGTGTATTACCTACTGTGCTGCTGTGCTGCCATCTTGTACCATTGAGTGCTGGTGAGGTTTTTTGAGCGTCATCCTGCCCTCGCACCATCAACATTTTAAACTGAAGTTACAATGAAACCAATAGGGTATCTGTTCAGGTCCGGGCTGTTCCCCCCTCACCCCACCCCCACCCGCCGTTAAGGCGGGTGGGGGTGGGGTGAGGGGCATTGACGGCCAGAGTGCTGAACAGTTACCCTATTGGTTTCATTGTAACTTCAGTTTAAAATGTTGATGGTGCGAGGGCAGGATGACGCTCAAAAAACCTCACCAGCACTCAA
>RFJV01000711.1 GCA_003694775.1 Chloroflexota bacterium
CCCCGGAACCCACCCCCACCCCTACCCCGGAATTCGACTTCATCATCACCAAACAGCGTATGCTGACCAAAGAGGAAAACGGCGGCTGTCTGGGGATGCACAGCATCTTTGTCACTGTGGTCGACGCGGCGGGCAACCCCCTCAAAGGCGTGGAGCTGGCCGACGTGTGGGGAGCGGTGAACCCCGGCCCGGTGACCGGTCATAAGGGGGACGACCAGCCCGGCCTGGCCGTGTACGACCTGTACAAGAACGGCCTCAAAATCTATGTCAAGAACGACCCGTCTGCAGGCCGGCCTGTCACCAGCCAGGTCACCGACCTGCTCAGCACCAACGATTGGGAAATCGGTATCCCCCGGCTGATTGAGGCCGGCTACTGCCCCGACGAGGCCACCTGCCGCGTCCTCTGGAACAGCGGTGTGGCCGGGCAGGGGAACAACTCCCTCTGCTGGGGACACTACTCCTGGGAAGTCACCTTCCAGCGAGCGTGGTAAAATAGCGAATTGAGAATTGTGAGCCTATGAAAACATCCAAACCCTTGTTGATAATCACTCTGGTGCTTGTGCCGCTCTTCTGTCTGGCCCTGGCAATTGCCGGGGTCCTCATTGGCTTCAGCCTGACCTCCTCGGTCACGGCCAGCAGTGAGGAACAGCAGGCCGCGCTGGAAGCAGAAGTGGCCGCCATCGCCGCAGACTTTGCCGCGACCGGCGACCTGCAAACCGCCCAGGACCGGCTCTCCGGCCTGGACCTGCCCAACACCAACCAGTACCTCACTTTTATGATGGACCGCTATATTCAGGAAGGCCGCGACCTGAATGACCCGGAGACATCCAACCTGTTTCAGCTGATTGACGCCCTGGGCGCCACCAGCCCCTCGATGCTGGTGGCCCTGGCAACGCCAACGCCTGTTCCTACCGACACGCCCACGCCTACCCCCACCCCACCCGCCACCGACACGCCCACCCCTACGCCCATTCCTACCGACACCCCGGAACCAACCGCTACTCCCGTTCCGCCTACCGATACCCCCACGCCTACACCCACCCTCGGCCCGCCTACCCCAACGCCCGTCCCTACCGACACCCCGACGCCCACGCCGCCGCCGGTCGATTTTAGAATTGTCAAACAGCGGATGCTGTCTATGGCGGAAAACGGCGGTTGCCGCGGCAACCACGAAATTTTCGTCACTGTGCTGGATGTCAACGGCAACCCCCTGGATGGGGTGACCGTAGAGGATGAATTCCGGGCCGTACCGCCAAAGGTGTCCGGAGAAAAAGGCCCCGGCAAGCTGGAATACGACCTGTGGAAGAACGGCTTCAAACTGCACGTCATCCGCGACGAGGCCGGAAATCCAGCCACCAGCGAGATGTCGGACAAGCTCAGCTCCCTGGACCACGACATTCCCAACCAGTGGTTGATAGAGGGCGGCTACTGCCAGAGCGACGCCGACTGCAACCAGCGCAAGGATACCAACCAGCTTTGTGTGGGGCACTATTCGTTTGAACTGGTCTTTCAGAAAACACACTAAATCCGGCTTTTCCAGCACCAACAGCCCCGCCCCGGCGGGGTTTTTTGTGATGAGGACATCATGACCATTGCCCTGGGTATCGATACCGGCGGAACCTACACCGACGCGGTTCTGGTTGACCACCAGAGCGGGCAGGTTCTGGCCGGGGCCAAAGCTGTGACCACCCACCACAACCTGGCCGTGGGTATCGAAGAGGCGGTGAACCGGGTCTTCCGGGAGAACGACACCGGCATTATTCCCCGCGACGTGGACCTGGTGGGCCTTTCGACCACTTTGGCGACCAACGCCATCGTGGAAGGGCAGGGCAGTCCCATCTGTCTGCTCCTGATTGGCTACGATGCCGACCTTATCCAACAGCACGGCTTTTCCGAAGACCTGGCTACCCCAACCGTGGTCTACGTGCAGGGCGGCCACGACGGCATGGGCAACGAGGTCGCCCCGCTGGATGAGGCGCAGATTCGGCAGGCGGTGCAGGCGTACCGTCACCGGGTGGAGGCGTTTGCCGTTTCCGCCTTCTTCAGCGTCCGCAACCCCCAGCACGAACTGCGGGCCAAAGCTATCATCGAGGAGCTGACCCGCGGCCCGGATGGCCTGTCGATGCCGGTCACCTGCGGGCATGAGCTGTCCTCCCGGCTGAATGCCATTCGCCGGGCTACGACCGCGGCCCTGAACGCCCGCCTGATTCCCCTTCTGCGCGAGCTGATTACTGTGGTGCGGGACCTGCTCCGGCAAACCGGCATCGACGCGCCCCTGATGGTCACCCGCGGCGACGGGTCGCTGGTGCGGGCCGATTGGGCCATCCAGCGGCCCATCGAAACCATTCTCTCTGGCCCCGCGGCCAGTGTGGTGGGGGCGTGGCATCTGGCCCGCCGCGGCGACGTGTGGGTGGTGGATATGGGCGGCACCACCACCGACATTGCCGCGCTCAGGAACGGCCGTCCCCGGCTCAACCCGGAAGGGGCCAGAATTGGCCGCTGGCGCACCATGGTCGAGGCTATCGACGTGCATACCGTTGGCCTGGGCGGCGACAGTCAGGTGCAGGTTGCCGGGCCGGCCTCCGGCAGTCCCCGCTGGCTCACCGTGGGACCGCGGCGGGTGGTCCCGCTGGCAATGCTGGCGGCCCGTTTTCCAGAAATCATCGACGAACTCCAGCTTCAGGTCGAAGAGGCCCAGTTCGACGAATACGCCGGTATCTTTGTTCTGCCCCGGCGGCGGGCCGGCCACCGCCTGTCGGACGAAGACCGGGCGTTTTTGTCCGGTTTGTCCGACACGCCGCGCTCCATCATTGCCCTGGCCGCGGCAGAAAAGCGGCATCGCTTCCTGGTGGCGCGGCAGGTGGAGCGGCTCTCCCGGCTGGGACTGGTGCTCAAGGCCGGCTTTACCCCCACCGACGCGCTTCACACCCTGGGCTACTTTGGCTCAGCCAAGATGGAGGCTTCCCGGCTGGGCGCCGAACTGCTGGCAAACCGCGCCGGCCTGCCGGTGGAGGATTTTTGCCGGCGGGTGGTGGCCGCGGTATCGGAACGCGTCGCCACCGAGCTGGTCACCAAAGTGCTCAGTGATGAGGAGACCCCGCCGGCCTGGGACAACGAGCCGTCGGCGCGGGCACTGCTCAACCGGGCTTTTGGCTACTATCAGGATTCCGGGTTATCATGCCGGTTGGGTCTGAAGGTCCCCGTGGTAGCGATTGGCGCACCGGTAACGGCCTTTTTCCCTCGCGTGGCCGAACTGCTCCACACCGAGCTGGTCATCCCTCCCCACGCCGATGTGGCTAACGCGGTCGGCGCGGTGGTGGGCGGGGTGGTGCAGGAAGCGCGGGTCGAAATTCAACCCCTCGACGGCATGTCGACCGGCTACCGGGCCTACCTGCCCGACGGCGTGCACGATTTTCGCAATCTGGAGCAGGGGGTGGCCTACGTTCAGCAGGTGATGAGCGGCTGGCTGGAAGCAGAAACGCTCAAGGCCGGCGCGGCGCAGGTGGAGGTCAAAATGAAGCGGGTCGACCATATTGCCCCTATCAAGCCGGAATGGGGCGGCGAAATTTACCTGGGAACAGAACTGACATTTACGGCCGTCGGACGGCCCGGTCTGGAAGACAAATGAACGAAGATTTTACCATTCAGTGCCAGCAGTGCGGAACCGTTTACCGCGATACCGAGCCGGTTTGTCCCTACTGCGGACAGCCGGCGCCCTTCCCCGCCGATGAGGATTATGCCGACCTGCCGGACAGCGGCGATTATCCCCCTGACGAAGATGCCTGGGCAGACCCCGCCGGGTATGAGGACGACCTGCCCTACGAGGATGACCTCTGGGAGGATGACTACCCTCCCGACGGTTATGATGACCTGCCCCCCGCACCGGATGATGAATCCGA
>RFJV01000140.1 GCA_003694775.1 Chloroflexota bacterium
GCCCATCTCCTGCTGGGCTTCATCCACCCCGACCGGGGAGAGATTCTGGTGGGCGACACGCCCCTGGCGCAGATTGACCTGAGCCGGTGGCGCGCTCAGGTGGCCTGGGTTCCCCAGCGGCCCTACCTGTTCAACGCTTCTGTGGCCGACAACATCCGCCTGGGCCGGCCCACCGCGGATATGCCGGCCATCCGGGAGGCCGCCCGGCTGGCCGCGGCAGAATCATTCATCGAGGCCCTGCCGCAGGGCTACGACACCCTCATCGGTGAGCGGGGGGTGCGGCTCAGCGGCGGCCAGGCCCAGCGCCTGGCCCTGGCCCGCGCCTTTCTCAAGGACGCGGCCATCATTGTCCTGGACGAACCCACAGCCAGCCTGGACCCGGCCCTGGAAGCCGAAATCCAGGCCGCCATCGAGCGGCTGGTGCAGAACCGGCTGGCCCTGGTCATCGCCCACCGGCCCTACACCATCCGCCGCGCCGGCCGCGTGGTCAGACTGAACGCCGGACAGATGGAGGAGGCCGCCGGTGAACCGTGACCTTCTGCGCCTCCTGCGGCTTGTGGCCCCCTTCCGCTGGTGGATAGTGCTGGCCGCCCTGCTGGGCTTTGCCACCGTGGGAAGCAGTATCGGGCTGATGGCAACCTCGGCTTATATCATCGCCAAAGCCGCGCTCCATCCCCCCCTGGCCGACCTGCAGGTGGCTATCGTTGGGGTACGGTTTTTTGGCCTTGCCCGCGGGGTGTTCCGCTACCTGGAGCGGTATGTATCCCACCAGGTCACATTCCGCCTGCTGGCCCGGCTCCGGGTCTGGTTTTACCGGGCCATCGAACCGCTGGCCCCGGCCCGGCTGGTCGACCGGCACAGCGGCGACCTGCTCAGCCGTATTCTGGCCGACATCGGCAGTCTGGAGCAGTTCTACGTGCGGGTTATTGCCCCGCCCGCAGTGGCCGGCCTGACCCTGGCTCTGACCGTCTGGCTGATGGGCCGTTTTTCGGGCCGGCTGGCCGCGTCAGCCGGATTAATGCTCCTGCTGGCCGGTCTGGGCCTGCCGTGGCTGACCCGCCGGCTTGGTCGCGGGGTGGGCCAGGCCCTCACCGAAACCCGCGCCCGGCTGAGCGCGGCCCTGGTGGATACCGTTCAGGGCGCGGCAGACCTGCTTCTGTCGGGGCAGGAGGCCGGCCAGCGGCAGAAGACGGACCGGCTGGGCCGCGAGCTGGCCCACTGGCAGGCCCGCGAAACGGCCCTGTCCGGCTTCCACACCGCGCTGGCAGAAATGCTGGTCGACTGGACCGCGCTGGTCATCCTGCTGGTCGCCATTCCGCAGGTCAACCGCGGGGCGCTGGACGGCGTTTATCTGGCCCTGCTGGTGCTGGCCGCGATGTCGGCGTTTGAAGCGGTGCTCCCTCTGCCGGAAGCCTGGCAGAACCTGGAAGCCAGCCTCACCGCGGCCCGCCGGCTGTTTGAGCTGGTCGACGCGCCGCCGGCGGTGGCAGACCCGCCGGAGCCTCTGCCGCCCCCCGCCCGCTTTGACCTGTCTGTCCGCGGGCTGACCTTCCGCTACCGGCCCGGCGAACCACCGGCCCTGCAGGAGGTCAGCTTCCGGCTGGCGGAAGGGGCAAAGATTGCCCTGGTAGGGCCAAGCGGCGCGGGCAAGTCTACCCTGCTTCACCTTCTGCTTCGCTTCTGGGAGGTAGAGCAGGGCCAAATCCGGCTGGGCGGCAGTGACCTGCGCCGCTACCGGGCCGAAGATGTCCGGCGGGTGATGGCCCTGGTTTCCCAGCAGACGCACCTGTTCAACGGAACCATCCGGGACAACCTGCGCCTGGCCCGCCCCACCGCCACCGAAGCCGAACTGGCCGCGGCCGTCCAGAAGGCGCAGTTGGATGCTTTTATCCAGAGCCTGCCCGACGGGTACGATACCTGGATAGGGGAGCAGGGAGTCCGGCTCAGCGGCGGCGAGCGCCAGCGAGTGGCCGTGGCCCGCGCCCTTCTGCAGAATGCGCCCATCCTCCTGCTGGACGAGCCAACCGCCAACCTGGACCCGGACACAGAACAGGCCCTGCTGGAAACCATTTTCGACGCCCTGGCAGACCGGTCTATCCTGATGGCAACGCACCGGCTGGTCGGGATGGACAGAATGGACGAGATTCTGGTGCTCCGGCAGGGCCGGATTGTGGAACGAGGCCGGCATGTCGACCTGCTGGAAGCGGACGGCCTCTACCGTTTTCTGTGGGAGCGCCGGTTTTGAGGTAGACACCGGCCAAAATCTGTGCTACACTTGATGCCCGGAGATGCTTCGTGTTTTATTCGTAGACGGCTGAGCAACCTGAGGTGGATATATGGCAGAAGCCAAATTTTTGATTGAACCGGCCCAACCCGCCGACCGGGCCGCAGTGCTGGACCTGCTGGGCCACTGCGGTCTGCCCACCGACGGCCTGGCCGACCACTGGGCCGCGGTGCTGGTGGCCCGCGACGGGGAGCAGGTGGCCGGGTGCGCCGGGCTGGAGCTGTACGGCCAGTATGCCCTGCTCCGGTCGGTGGCGGTCGCGCCGGCCTACCGGGGATGCGGGCTGGGCCGGCAGTTAACCGGCCAGGCCCTGCAGATGGCCCGCGGTCGGGGAGTGCGGCAGGTATACCTGCTCACCGAAACCGCGGCAGACTACTTTCCCCGGTTTGGCTTCCAGCCGGTCGACCGGACTGCCGTGCCGGAAGCAGTCCGGCAGTCGGTAGAGTTTACCTCGGCCTGCCCCCAGTCGGCCCAGGCGATGGCGCTGGTGCTGGTGTAGTGCTTTGTGCCTTTTTTCACGGAAAGGACGATTGTCACGGTTGCAAAATGACATTTGCCACTATTCCCTGCCGCATTGTTGTGGTATGCTGGCAGTGCAGTACAACTCGTCCCCATCCTGAGGAGTCACCATGCGCCTAGCCGACGTCCTGAACATAGTCCAGGCCAGATTTTTCCTGCCCGACTCCGTACAGTCTCCCAGTCCCTCTGTGCTGAACCGGGAACTGCGTGTTGGCGGCAGTGCCGACCTGATGAGCGATGTGCTGTGCTACGATATGAGTCAGGGGCTGTTGATTACCGGTCTCATCAACCCCCAAACCGTGCGCACCGCAGAGATGGTGGATGTGGCGGCTATTTTGATTGTGCGGGGAAAAACGCCGCCACCGGAAACCATTCGGACGGCGTGGGAAGCAGGTATCCCCTTGCTGGGAACGCAGATGACTATGTTCGAAGCCTGCGGACGGCTGTACATGGCAAATCTACCGTCGGCAGTCCGCTTTGCCGGCGCCCCGCCCCCTGACTGCACCGCCCATTGACATCCGGCACTGCTGACCGGCATAAAACTGCCAGTCAGGAGCATGCAATGGCGCAACTTCCACTCAGCGAGCAAGATATGCTGGTAGACCGCGGAGCCGGCTTCATCACCCGTGCGGAAGAGCTGGCCTACGAACTGAAAGTGGAACAGGTGATGACGCGCGACGTCAAAACCGTGACCCCGCGCACGCTGATTATTGACGTGCTGAACCTGTTTCGGGAAGCCAGAATTTCCGGCGCGCCGGTGGTAGACCAGGACAGGCTGGTGGGTGTCATCAGCATCGAGGACCTGATTCGCGCCCTGCGCGACTCCGGACGCAGTGAACTGCGGGCCTCGGTGTCGGACTATATGACCACCCGGCTGGTGACGGTCAATGTATACGATTCCATCATCGAGGCGCTCAAGCTGTTTGCCAAAACCAAGCTGGGCCGCCTGCTGGTGGTCGACCGGGCCGGCCGGCTGGCCGGTATCATCACCAAAGGAGACATCACCCGCGGTCTGCTCAACGCCCTCCAGCGAGACATCGAAACCGAAGAGCTGAAGCGATACCGGGCCAGCCATCTGTTCGAAGACATCATTTCCGACCGGACCAGCCTTATCCTGCGCTACCACATTGCCCCCAGAGACTTCATCAACGGCGGTGCGGCCTCCAGCAACATCAAGCGCGCCCTGCTCCGCCTGGGGGCCAATCCCCAGTTGGCCCGTCGCTGTGGCGTGGCCGTGTACGAAGCGGAAATGAACCTGATTATCCACGCCACCAACGGCGGCGATATTGAGGTCGAGATAGAACCACACCAGATTGTCATCCACGTCACCGATGACGGGCCGGGTATTGAGGACATCGAGCAGGCCATGCAGCCCGGCTTTTCCACCGCGCCCCCGGAAATCCGGGAGCTTGGCTTTGGGGCCGGCATGGGCCTGCAGAACATCAAGCGGTCGGTGGACGAACTGAACATCGAATCAACGCCGGCCCGGCCCCGGCTGATTATGAAGCCCAAGCGAGGCCGGGAAGAGTGGGAGCTGAGCCGGGAACCTGCCCCCGGCCAGGGCACCCGCCTGACGATGAAATTTTTCCTGCAAGCCGACCAATCGCTGGAAAGACATTCTTCAACCGGGAGGGAGAGCGCTGAATGACCCTGCAAGAGATTATCGACCGGCTAAATTTAACCGTTCTGACCGAGAAAAAGGATTTTACCGCCATAACGCCTTCCGGCGTCTACGCTTCGGACCTGCTGAGCTGTGTGATGGCCGGGGCACACCGCCGCGGTCTGTGGATTACGCTCCAGTCGCACGTCAACATTGTGGCGGTAGCGGCCCTGCTGGACCTGAGCGCGGTTATCATCACCGAAGGCAGTACACCGGAGCCGGATGTCATCCAGAAGGCCAATCGGGAAGAAGTTACCCTTCTGCTGACCCCGGCCCCAACCTATACGGTAGCCGGCAAGCTGTGGGAGCTGGGCCTGCGCGAAGGTTAGTCCGCCGCCGTGAAGACCTATACCGCCGAACTGCACGTCCATACCGTGGTGTCTCCATGCGCCGCGGTGGAGATGATTCCCCCCCTCATTGTAGACGAAGCCCTCAGCCGGGGTATCAACCTCATTGCCATCACCGACCACAACACCACCGCCAATGTGGCCGCGGTGCAGGAGGCCGCCCGCGAGACGGGGCTGGCCGTTCTGCCGGGCATGGAACTGCAAACCAAAGAGGAAATCCACCTGCTCTGCCTGTTCGACACGCTGGAGCAGGCAGAAGCCTGGCAGGCGCATGTCGACATACACCTGCCGGACCTGCCCAACAACATCGACTACTTTGGCGAGCAGTTCGTGGTGGATGCCACAGGCGATTTTATCCGCCGTGAACCCCGCCTGCTGATTACCTCGGCCAATCTCAGCCTGGAAAACGCGGTGGCCGGGGTACACCGGCTGGGCGGCCTGGCGATTCCGGCCCACGTCAACCGCAAGGCCTTCAGTCTGTTTGCCAACCTGGGTTTTCTTCCCCCCGACGTGCCGGTGGACGGGCTGGAAATTTCCCGACACATCACCCCCGACGAGGCCCGGCGGCAGTTTCCCCAGCTACAGCACTACCCCCTCATCCAGAGCGGCGATGTACACTTTCTGCACGAATTTCTGGGCGCCAACCGGTTTACCATCGCCCGCCCCACCATCGCCGAACTGAAGCTGGCCCTGCAAGGACAGGCCGGCCGCCGGCTGGAAATCCGCCCGGCAGAAAAAACCACCTGACGCCCTATCGCATTACCGCCCTATCGCATTATCGCATTACCGCCCTATCGCCCTATCGCCCTATCGCATTATCGCATTATCGCATTACCGCCCCGCCTCACAGCCCCTCCATGACATTCTTCTACCCTTTTTGTGACAAATGTCACATGACACACCATCCATACCGTGATAAAATTCACAATAAGGGGATTGGCAAAACTTCCCTCACCTTTTCTTGCCGGAGAGAACGATGCTCAAAATACTGGAAAAGATACCGGACACGGACCCGCTGGCCGCGCCTGAACAGCGCGCCATCATCGACGACATTCTGGAACGGAACAAAGATGTTCCCGGCGCAACGATGGTTGTGCTCAGCGAACTGCAAAGCCGTATCGGGCACATTTCCCCGGCGATGCAGGCGTACGTGGCCCAAAAACTGCGCGTCCCGCTGAGCGAGGTCAACGGGGTGGTTTCCTTTTACTCTTTCTTTACCACCCAGCCCAAAGGACGGTACATCTTCAAATTCTGTCTGGGGACGGCCTGCTACGTGCGGGGCACTCCCCAGCTCATCGACAAGGCCCAGCAGGTGCTGGGCATCAAGCTGGGCGAAACCACGCCCGACGGACAGATTACCCTGGAAACCTGCCGGTGCGTTGGCGCGTGCAGTCAGGCGCCGGTGGCAATGGTCAACGAAGACATCCACGGACGCATCCGGCCCAACAAACTGCCGCAGATAATCCGGCGCTACCAGCTCAAGCAGAAGAACGGGAAGGACGAGGCGTAAATCGGGTGATGGCGTGAAAGAAATCGCCCTTCATATTCTGGATATTGCCGAAAACAGCATCTCTGCCGGCGCCCGGAACATTACCATCGACATCCACGAAGACCTGACCCGCGACCGGCTGACCATCACCATTACGGACGACGGCAAAGGAATGGACGTGGCAGAGATTGCACGGGTGGTCGACCCGTTTGTCACCAGCCGGACCACCCGGCGGGTCGGACTGGGGATACCCTTGCTCAAGGCCGCGGCAGAAGCATGCCAGGGGGGGCTGACCATCCGCTCCGCACCCGGCCAGGGAACCACCCTCACCGTTCTTTTCCAGCACAGCCACATCGACCGGATGCCGCTGGGCGACCTGCCCGGCACCTTCCTGACCCTCCTCATCGGCTACCCCAACATCCACTGGACCTTCCGCTACCGGGTAAACAACCAGGAATTTCTCTTTGACGACACCCCCATCAAGCAAGAACTGGACGGCGTCCCCCTGACCGAACCGTCGATTCTGGCCTTTCTGCGGAATATATTGGAAGACGGCATCAGCCGTCTGCAAGAAAGCAGGGGCGAATAGTAGGGGCGACCGGCTGGTCGCCCTACGGAAACCGTATTTTCACAGAAAACAGACCGTCCCTGCCGGGACAGCAACGAGAATGAAAATCTGTAGGACGACATTAATGTCGCCCTACCCCGACGTTATTTTAGACGAGGAGAACAACGATGGCAGGTATTAAATCCCTTGAAGAATTGAAACGTCTGAAGGAAGAAGCTCTGGCAAAACGGCAGGCCCGCACCACCACCGGTGGTATTCAGATAACCGTAGGAATGGGCACTTGCGGTATTGCCGCCGGCGCTCGCGAAGCCATGAAAGCCATACTGGCCGTCACCGAGGAAGAAGGTCTGAGCGACATCATTGTCAGGCAAACCGGCTGTATCGGTCTGTGCGAGTGGGAACCGATAGTAGAAGTGGAAATTGGCGACCAGCCAAAAGTAACCTACGGCAAAGTGACCCCGGAACGCGCCCGGCAAATCATGAAAGAGCATGTTATCGGCGGCAAGGAGATTCCCGAATTCAAGATTCCGGCCTGACATCCAACACCAACAAACACCAACACAGTAAAGGATTCTGACCATGAAATTCTACCGCTCACACGTTCTGGTTTGCGTGGACCCGGAATGCCTGGCAAAAGGCGCGCACGATATCCTGGACGGTCTCCAGGATGAGCTGGTCTACCAGGGCCTGATAGACGAGGTGCAGGTGCTGGAAACATCCCGCATTGGCGGGTGTGCCAACGGCCCGGAAATTGTGGTCTATCCCGAAGGGGTGCACTACGTTGGCCTGAGCGTTGACCAGCTTCCGTTTCTGGTAGAAGAGCACTTTCTCAAGGGCCGCGTGGTAGAAAGTCTGCTGGCGAAAGAGGTCAAGCGGGCCGACGAGGAGCTGGGGCCACCCAAGCCCAAAGAGGTGCGGGTCGTGCTCCGCAACTGCGGCAAAATCGACCCCGAAAACATCGAGGACTACATTGCCGAAGACGGCTACCAGGCGCTGGGGAAAGTGCTGTCTGAGATGACTCCGGAGCAGGTGATTGAGGAAGTGCTGGCTTCCGGCCTGCGGGGCCGGGGTGGGGCCGGGTTCCCCACCGGCAGGAAATGGCAGTTCTGCCGCAGCGCGCCCGGCTCGCCCAAGTACATCATCTGCAACGCCGACGAAGGCGACCCCGGCGCTTTTATGAACCGCCGCGTCCTGGAAGGCGACCCCCACTCGGTCATCGAGGGGATGATTATTGCCGCCTATGCTATCGGGGCCAGCCGGGGATACATTTACTGCCGGGCCGAATACCCGGTGGCCGTCCGTACGCTGAACATCGCCATCAAGCAGGCGCGCAATCTGGGCCTGCTGGGGGATGACATTCTGGGAAGCGGCTTTTCCTTTGACCTGGAAGTGCGGATGGGCGCCGGCGCCTTTGTCTGCGGTGAGGAAACCGCGCTGATGGCTTCCATCGAAGGCAAGCGCGGGGAACCGCGGCCCCGGCCCCCGTTCCCGGCGGTCAAGGGGCTGTGGGGCAAGCCGACCAACATCAACAACGTGGAAACCTACGCCAACGTTCCCCAAATCATCCTCAAGGGCGCGCAGTGGTTCGCCAGTATGGGCACGGAAAAGAGCAAAGGCACCAAAACCTTTGCCATTGCCGGCGATGTAAACAACACCGGCCTGATTGAAGTGCCCCTGGGCATTACCCTGCGCGAAGTCATTTTCGACATCGGCGAAGGTATCAAAGGCGGCAAAAAGTTCAAGGCCGTGCAGACCGGCGGTCCGATGGGTGGGTGTCTGCCGGAGCAGTACCTGGATATGCCGGTCGATTACGAATCCCTCACCGCGGCAGGCTCCATTATGGGGTCGGGCGGTATGATTGTGATGGACGAAGACACCTGCATGGTGGATATTGCCCGCTTCTTTATGGAATTTACCCAGGACGAAAGCTGTGGTAAATGCACCCCCTGCCGGGTGGGGACACGGCGCATCCTGGAAATTCTGGAGCGCATTTGCGATGGTCACGGCAAGGACGGCGATATTGAAACCCTGGAAATGCTGTGCCAGCAAATCAAGGCGACCAGCCTGTGCGGGCTGGGACAGGGCGCGCCCAATCCTGTTGAAAGCACGCTCAAACACTTCCGCCACGAGTACGAGGCCCACATCTACGAAAAACGCTGTCCGGCAAAGGTGTGCCGCGGGCTGATTCACTACCGCATCAGCGACAACGTCTGCACCGGCTGTATGGTCTGTGCCCGCAACTGCCCCGTCGAGGCTATCAGCGGCGAGCGCCGGCAGGTGCACTACATCGACCCGGACATCTGCATCCGCTGTGGAATCTGCCAGCAGGTCTGCAACTTCAACGCGGTGGAGGTGTATTGATTCAATTATCAATGATTCAATGAGCCAATAAGCCAATGATTCAATGAGCCAATAAGCCAATGATTCAATGAGCCAATTGAAAATTGAAAATTGATAATTGATTACGGGGAGGAACAATATGGCCTTAAAAGTTCAAAGCAGAACAGACATCTCCGCCGCGGTGCAGGCGGCGGTAGAACGGCACGGCACGACGGCGGAGGCCCTGGTGCCCATTCTGAGCGATGTCAACCGTGCCCTCGGCTTCCTCCCTCAAGACGCGATGACCGCTATCAGCCGGTCGCTCCGAATTCCTCCCAGTCAGGTTCTGTCTACCGCCAGCTTCTACCAGATGCTTTCAACCAGGCCCCGCGGCAAGCATGTCATCAAGTTTTGTGAAAGCGCGCCCTGCCACGTAATGGGTGGCCGCCTGGTGTGGAAGGCGCTCCAGGACGCGCTGGGGTTGGAGCCGGGCCAAACCAGTGCCGACGGACAGTGGACTCTGCTGACCACCAGCTGTCCGGGCGTGTGCGGCGTCGGGCCGGTGCTCATCATCGATGACGAGGTGCACGGCAACGTCACCCCGGAAAAAGTGCCGGAAATCCTGGCCCAATATCAGGAAGGAGGGACATCCCAATGAGCGCAGTTCGTTCCCTGGTGCTGGTTTCTGGCGACCCGCAAAGCCTGGCCCGCGGCGCGTCAGACGTTTTCTCGGCCCTGCAAGCTGAAATCAAGCGGCTGGGCCTGCAGGACGAAATCTCCCTGCTGATGACCGGCGACCTGGGCCGCCACGACGCCCTGCCGCTGGTGATTGTCTATCCAGAAGCGACCATCTACGGGCCGGTCAAACCGGAAAATGTGCCCTGGCTGGTGGAGGAGCATCTTTACAAGGGCCGCATTGTACCGGAACTGCAAGCCTCAGCGGCAGAACTGACCGGCCAGATTGCCTGGCTGACCGCCCGCCAGGGCACACTCCCGGCAGAACAGCGTGTGGTTCTGCGCCGGGCCGGGTTGATTGACCCGGAGGACATCGAAGAATACATTGCCCACGATGGCTACGAGGCGCTGGGCAAAGCCGTCACCCAGATGTCGCCCCAGGAGGTCATCGAAGAAATTGTGCAGTCCGGTCTCCGGGGGCGGGGTGGGGCCGGCTTTCCCACCGGCATCAAGTGGCGCTTTGTGGCCCAGGTAGACAACTATCCCAGGTACATCATCTGCAACGCCGACGAAAGCGAACCGGGGACCTTCAAGGACCGCCTCATCCTGGAAGGCGACCCGCACAGCATCATCGAGGCCATGACCATTGCCGCTTACGCGGTCGGGGCGCAGGAGGGGTACATTTACGTCCGCGGGGAGTACACCCTGGCCCAACAACGCCTGCAAACCGCCATCGAACAGGCCCAGGCGCTGGGCTTTTTGGGAGACAATATCTTTGGCCGGGATTTTCGCTTTAACATCCACATCCATACCGGGGCCGGAGCCTACATCTGCGGCGAGGAAACCGCGCTGATTGAGTCTCTGGAGGGTAAACGGGGCGAACCGCGGCCCCGCCCGCCGTACCCCACCACCCACGGCCTGTGGGGCAAGCCGACGGTGGTCAACAATGTGGAAACCCTGGCGAACGTGCCGGCTATCATTCTCCACGGGGCCAACTGGTACCGGCAGATGGGCACCAAGAACAGCCCCGGCACCAAAGTCTATACCATGCTGGGCAATGTCAACGTGACGGGCCTGATTGAAGTGCCCATGGGCATCACCCTGCGGGAAGTGATTGCCATCTATGCCAAGGGGATGAAAAACGGGGCCACGTTCAAACTGGCCCAGACCGGCGGGTCGAGCGGCTCCATCATCCCGGCCAGCCTGCAGGACACCCCCATGGATTTCGACTCCTACAGCCGGGCCGGCGTCTCGTTGGGGTCGGGCGCCCTGCTCATCTGCGATGAAAACACCTGCGTGGTCGACCTGGCACGGGTGCTCCTGCGCTTTTTTGCCTGCGAAAGCTGTGGCAAGTGCACCCCCTGCCGGGTTGGCGGACAGCGCGCCCGCCAGATTTTGACCAACATTGCCGAAGGCGTTGGCTCTTTGAGCGATTTGGATGACCTGGAAACCATTTCGACCCACCTGTACAACCTGTCGAACTGCGGCCTGGGCCAGACCGCCGGCGTCCCCATCCGGGACATCCTCCGGCATTTCCGGGCCGAAGTTGAAGCCCATATCCGACTGAAAGTCTGTCCAACCGGTGTATGTGCCATGAGCGGACGCCGGGTGAAAGTTCGATAACCTTTTTCTGGACACGAACCCTGCGATGAAGGAGCAGAATATGAGCGTCAAACTGACCATCAATGACCGGGAAATCGAAGTCCCGCAGGGGACCACGGTGCTCAACGCCGCCCGTATGGCGGGTATCGACATCCCCACCCTGTGCGACCATCCCGAACTGGAACCTTACGGCGGTTGCCGGCTGTGCGTGGTAGAGGTAGAAGGCGCACGCACGCTCCAGCCCTCCTGCACCCTGCCGGCCAGCAACGGAATGGTGGTCCGCACCAATACCGACAAGGTCAGGGAAGCACGCAAGTTTGTGCTGACCCTGCTGTTCAGCGAGCGCAACCACTTCTGCATGTACTGCCAGATGAGCGGCGGGGACTGCGAACTGCAGAACGCGGCCTACGGCGAGGGGATGACCCACTGGCCCCTCCAGCCCAACTGGAGCCCCTACCCGGTTGATGCCTCGCACCCCCATTACGTGCTGGACCACAACCGCTGTATCCTGTGCCGGCGCTGTGTGCGAGCCTGCGCCGAGCTGGTCGGCAACTTTACCTGGGGCGTTCAGGAACGCGGGGCCAACACTATCCTCGTGGCCGACCTGGGCGTGCCCGTTGGCGAAAGTTCCTGCGTTAGCTGTGGCACGTGCGTGCAGGTCTGCCCCACCGGCGCGCTGATTGACCGCATCAGCGCCTACCAGGGCCGTGAAACCGACGTGGAGCATATCAAGTCGACCTGCGTGGGGTGCAGTGTTGGCTGCGGCATCGAGATGGTGGTGCGCGACAACCGGCTGGTCCGCATCGAAGGTGACTGGGACGCGGCGGTCAACGGCGGCATCCTGTGCGAGGCCGGCCGCTTCCTGCCGATGAAAGAAGACCGGGAACGCATCCTCACCCCGCTGGTGCGGAAGAACGGCCAGCTCAAGGCCGCCACCTGGAAGGAAGCCATCGACACCATTGTGGCCCGGCTGAAGCCGCTGGCCGGTCAAAACGGGCACGGCGTGGCCGCCCTGGCCTCTACCCGCCTGCCGGCGGAAGCCCTGCACCGTTTTGAACATCTCTTTGCCGACAAGCTGGGCAGTGAGATGGTCACCAGCATTGAAGAAGGGGTCACCACGGCCTTGCCCGGCAGGCTGGCCGCGGAACTGGGCGGCCCGTTCGAGGGCAACCTGGAGGCGCTCAAAACCGCAGACTGCGTGGTGCTGGTCGGCGCGAACCTGACCAACACCCACCAGGTACCCGGTTTCTTCATCAAGCGTGCCCTGCCCAAGGGAACCCGGCTGGTCATCATCGACCCGTTTGAAAACGGCCTGGCCGACCGGGCCGACCTGGTGCTCAAACCCGCCGAAGGGACTGACTTTACCCTGCTGAAAGGACTCACCGCGGCCATCATCGGGGCCGGCGCGGCCGGTGCAGAAGGCGACCTGCCCGACCTGTCGCTGTTTACGCCGGAAGCGGTAGGGCAAAAGACCGGCGTCCCCGCGGCAGACATCGAGGCCGCCGCGTCCGCCATTGCCGCGGCTCAGCGTCCTGTTTTTGTCTACGGCAAGGGGCTGACCCGCAACCACGCCACGGACGCGCTCAAGGCGCTGGTGGAGCTGGCCCGCGCGTCCGGCGCCCTCAACGGCGAATATTCCGGCCTGCTCAGCGTAAAGGGCGAGGCCAACAGCCTGGCCGCCTACCTGTACGGCCTGGACAAGCCGTTTGCCGTCAACGGGCATCAGGCCGTTTACCTGGCCCTGGGCGACGACTATCCCAGCCGCCGGCTCATCCAGCGAGTGGAAAACGCTCCCTTCCTGGTGGTGCAGGCCAGCTACGCTTCTGAACTGACCGCCAAAGCCGACGTAGTTCTGCCCTCGGAAATGTGGGCCGAGCAGGAAGGTCACTTTATCAACCTGGAAGGCCGCATCCAGACCACCAAACGCGGCCTGACCCCGCCAGAAGAGGTGCGGTCGCACGTGGATATTCTGGAGGC
>RFJV01000712.1 GCA_003694775.1 Chloroflexota bacterium
CCACCATTCCGCCACCGCTGACCGGACCACCGGCGCGCCGGTGGGTAACGCCCACGTATTTTTTGACTACCACGTTCGGGTGCGGGGCTGGACACACGGCGGCTACAACTACGTCATTACCGGCACCGGCGAAATTGAATACGCCCTGGACGAAAAAATCTCGGCCTACCACGCTGGCTTCAAGGACCCGGATAACTCCGCCGGCCTGGAGTACGGGCAGTACTGGAACAACCACTACCTGGCCATCTGCCTGGCCGGCTGGTTCAGCGATAACCGCACCTACCGCGACGCATCCGGCAGACTGCACCCCATCCCCAACCGTCACACCGCGCCCTCCGAGGCCCAGATGAAGGCCCTGACCGACCTGGTCCAGTACCTGCGCCAGAAGTACAGCATCCCTGTAGAAAACGTGCGCGGTCACCGGGAACTGGCCGGCAACAGCACCGAATGTCCCGGCCAGAATTTTGACCCGGCCCGCTTCCGGGAAACCCTGCGCGCCCTCGACGAGGCCGCCGCCGGCCCTCCCGAACCCCAACCAGAGGTGCATCCGGGCGAGCATGTCGTCCTGCTGGCCGACGCCGACCAGTACCTGACCGCGGCAATGGCCTACATCTGGCGCTTCCAGCCGGATGTCAGCTTTGCCCTGGAAGAAGCCGAGGGGCGCTGGCCTTATGTGACTCTGGTGGGCAGTGCCGAAGCCGTATCCGGCGACCTGATTGCCCGCCTGAAAACCGGCGGAGCGCGGCTGGTCCAGCCGGTGGTCGGCTCCCCGGAAACCGTGCAGGCCGCCCTTGACAGCCTGGTGGCCCGCAACCAGCGCTTCGACACCTCAACCACCCCCACCCCGGAACCGCCGGCCCCGGAACCCTGGCGAACCTACACCGTCCAGCCCGGCGATACCCTATCCTTTATTGCCCGGCAGTTCTACGGAGATTCCAGCCGCTGGCGGCTCATCTTTGAAGCCAACCGGGATATTCTGACCGACCCTGGCCAGATTTTCCCCGGCATGTTGATTAAGATTCCCCCCCTGTCGGAATGACACGGCGTTCTCAGCTTCTGGATATTTTATACTCGCACAGCCTGGCGACAACGGTTATCAAGGCCGCGGCCCGTCACCGGTACGACCGCGGGCTGGCCAGTGAACTTCGTTTCCCCTTTCTGGCTATCGTCGGCCAGACGGAGATGAAGCTGGCCCTGATTCTGGCTCTGATTAACCGGGAAGTCGGCGGGGTGCTGTTGATTGGGGCGCGCGGCACGGCCAAAACCACCGCGGTGCGCGGTCTGCTCGACCTTCTGCCGGAGGTGGAGCGCAGTACCTGCGAATACGGCTGTGAGCCGGACGATGTTATCCAGTACGGTATGGATGGCGTATGCAAGGAGTGTGCTACCAAGCTGGGCATGGGCGACCCGATTACCCGCCCCGATGTGATGCGGCTGGTCGAACTGCCGCTCAATACCCGGCTGGAGGATGTCGTCGGCGGCATCAACGAGCGGGTAGCCCTGGAGCAGAAGCGGGTAGTGCTTGAGCGGGGTATTCTTTCCCAGGCCGACCAGAACGTGCTCTATATCGATGAGGTCAATCTGCTGGAGAACAAGATAATCGACGCTATTTTGGACGCGGCCGCGCAGGGACAGTACACCGTTCGCCGCGGGCCGGTGGCCGCTACCTACCGTTCCCGGCTGACCCTCATCGGCTCGATGAACCCGGAAGAGGGGCGGCTCCGGCCCCAGATTATGGACCGGTTCGGTCTGCGGGTGGTGGTGCGCGGGGCCAGGTCGGTAGAAGACCGGCTGGAAATTTACCGCCGGGCGCTGGCCTACCGTACCAAACCGTACAAATTTGTCCAGGATTGGGCTAACGAAACCGCCGTGGCGGCAATGGAGATTGTGGAGGCCCGCAAGCGTCTGCCAAAAGTGACTATTCCCGAGGAGGTGCTCAAAACGGGCCTGCACTGGATTGCAGATTTGGGTATCGACACCCACCGGGCGGAGATGACCCTCTTTGAAGCCGCCCGCGCCTACGCCGCGGCAGATGAACGGCTGGAGGTCACCATTGATGACCTGCGGGCAGTGGCCGCAATGGCCCTTCGGCTCCGGCAAACAAATGCCGCGGCAGATTACTACGCCGCGGCCGATGAGGAAAGCGAACGTATCCGGGCCGTTATTGGGGAGTCTGTATCAACGGAGTCGTAGTTTTACCACGTCAGCCCAAGTCTTGCCGCAATCCTGCACGTAGAGTTGGATTCTTCATCATCTACGGCCAGACATCTACGTTTATGCTTCATAATCCTTCAGGATTTGTTGCAACAAAGGTTTGACGACCGGAATATCCTGTTTGATGACTTGCCAAACAATCCGCAAGTCCACGGTATCATAACCGTGAATTATCCGGTCACGCATCCCCGCCATATCTCTCCACGGTATCGCCGGGTATTGTTCTCGCAAAAAGCCGGGTAGACGTTTAGTAGCCTCACCCACAATTTCCAGCGCTCTGATAACCACAAAGTTTATCATAAAATCGGTGGCAAATCGGTCGTAATCCACGCCGACAACCGCAGTTTCTGCTTTATCCATTGCATCGATAATGTCTTCAATGTAATCCAGGAATTCGTGACTCATACCGGTATCGTTTCTTGCAGGATGCGTTGTCCAATGCGTTTACGGAGATTTTTCTTAATAGCCAAGTCTACTTTCACACCGAGCAAGTCGCTCAAATAGTTCTGCAGATTTACCAATCCCAAGAGACTGATACGCGGAGGGTCTGTCAGTTCAATCAAAATATCCAGGTCGCTGTCGGGCCGCTGTTCGCCGCGGGCATAAGAACCAAATATTCCAATTTCAATCACACCGTACTGTTCAGCCAGGTAGGCTTTTTGGGTTTGTAATATTTCTTCTATCTCAGCCGTTGTTTTCATCGCTCTGCATACTGTCTCCCTGCTCTTGGCTCAGGCGAAGCTATTTTTAGATGGGGCTGTTTTTATTATACCTGCTACAGCGGCGCATTGCCAGAGGGAAAAACAAAATGGGTGCGTTTCAATTTGGGGGCAAATAGGATATCCGCCTACAGCATCATGGTAGCTGGGGCATCCCTATGCCCCAGAAAATGGGCCCGGCATAGGGA
>RFJV01000713.1 GCA_003694775.1 Chloroflexota bacterium
ATTGTCCTCGACTGGGGGTGTGTGGTCGATGGCTACTGCTCCGACATTACCCGCTCTTTTTGTCTGGACCGCGCCGACGAGCGGTATACAGCCATCTGGCAGGTGGTGCGGCAGGCTCAGGAGGCGGCCATTCAGGGGGCGCGGGCCGGCATTCCCGGCAGTGACGTGGACAGGCTGGCCCGCGATGTCATTGCCCAGGCCGGCTACGGCGACCGGTTTGGACACAGTCTGGGGCACGGGGTGGGGCTGGCAATCCACGAAGGGCCGCGCTACAGCTTTACCTACGCTCAGGAAGTCCCCGCCGGCGCGGTGATGACCATTGAGCCGGGCATTTATATTCCGGGATGGGGCGGGGTTCGGCTGGAGGATATGGTGGTGGTCACAGACGGGGGAGTGGAACTGCTCACCGCATCGCCTAAAGTGCCGGTGGTTGGCGGTTAAGGGGGCCAAAGGGGAGACTACCGTACTTTCGTGGTTTCGTAAATTCGTGTTGTATTCGTAGACGGCTGAGCAGATACAATTAAAATTTTGAATCGCACCCAAACGGTTTTTTCTCCTTGCACTGAATTATTAATTGTGGTATGATATAATAACTAAACATAACATTCTTAACCTCTCTCAGCCGCGCCGGGGATTGCAGACAATTCCTGAAGAGCGGGGTACTTCTCAAGGTGGAGTTTCCAATGAGCGGAACAGATAGACCCTCAATCAAGAGTGTACAGCGAGCCTTGTTCTTCGGCGTCCTCATTGGTTTACTGCTGGGGTGTATTGTGGGGGCCGGGCTGGTTGGGGTGTATATCCGGCAAAATCCGCCGGTCTATGCCGGCGGTGCGTACCCCAAAGAACTGACCCAAAACTACCAACAGCACTACCTGGCTATGACGATTGATTCCTATCTGGTCAACCGTCAGGTCGACGTGGTCCGCGAGCGCCTCAAGACATTCGATACCGTCACCAAAGTCCGGGCGCTGGGTCGCTGGTCCGCGGTATATATGGCCAGCGGGCGGATAGACGCCGCCCAGGCCATTAATGACCTGGCTGTGCAGTTGAAAAATGCCGAGGGGTGGACGCCGGAGGAAATTTCCACCGCGGTCAGCCAGCTAGCCATTGAGTTTGAAGCAGACCAGGCCAAATACCAGGGACTAACCACTTTTGCCGGGGCGTTGGACCTGGTTGCCAGCGAGACACCGGCGGCGGAACAGCCGGCCCAGGCGGAACAACCCGTCCAGGCTCCGCCCGCGGCGCAGGCTGAACCCGGCGGACGGGGCTGGCTGTCTACCATCCTGCTCTGCCTGCTGGTGCTGGTTCTGCTGGCCCTGATAGGCTTTATCCTGTACCGCCGTCTGGGCGGTAAAAAGAAGCCGGCCAGGCCCCAGGTGGTCTGGGAAGGGGAAGGCCCGCCGCCGGTCCGCACCTGGACCGGAACCTATACCAGCGACCGGGCCACGTTCGACGAGTCTTTTACGGTTGAAACCGAAGGCGGTGCGTTTGTCGGTGAGGTAGGGATGAGCATCTCCGAATCTGTACCGGCCAAAACCGCAGACGGCAAAATCCAGGCCTTCGACGTGTGGCTGTTCGACAAAACCGACATTACCACCTACACCACCCTGCTCCTTACCCCCACCGCATATACCGACCCGCGTATTGAGCGCAGTGTCTCGGCCAATCCACAGCTCAACGCGGTACTGGCCGAGCCGGGCACTGAATTTACCGTTGAAGGCGCGGCTATTCGGGTAGAAGGCAAGGTAAAAGAAGCCGTGGTGGGCGGCAATGACGAATGGTTCGACAGGCTGGTGGTGCACCTGGATGTCTTCATCAAGGAAGGGGCGGACCTGAAAATCGGGACGATGGACATCCCGGATGAGTACAAGGTTTGATGTTTC
>RFJV01000141.1 GCA_003694775.1 Chloroflexota bacterium
AAACAGGCCGCCAATCGCCAACCCGGAGCCGGACAGCTCGGCCACCAGCGAAGCCGAGGCAATGACCGTAAACCAGTCGCCGGTCAGGCTGACCACCTGGCTGAGCCACAGATTCCGGTAATCATAATTTTTGCGCACCAGGGTGACATAGCTGTCAATCAAGGGTAATCGCATTGAAGCCTCCAACATTCGTAGGTGAGTTTGGGGAGGTGGGGAATTTTGAATTTTGAGTTTTGAATTTTTTCATCCCATATTGCACAAGCCGATTGTCAATCTCCTAATCGCCAATCTCCAATCTCCCATCATTATACCCGGTCGGGAGGCGGAGGAAAATCCATTGCCCACCGACTCAGGCGGGCAGATTTTCCTCCAGGAAAGAACGCCAGTTGCCGCCCATGATGGCCGCGATGTCTGCCGGGGAATATCCCCGCCGGACCAGGGCGTCCCCAATTCGGGGCAGGTCGGCAATGCTGTCGATGCCCACAGGCGAGTGCTCCAGGCCAAAACCGCCGTCCAGGTCACTGCCCAGGCCCACGTACCGGGCACTGCCGGTGCACTGGCAGAGGTAGTCGATATGGCGGACCACATCGTCCAGAGTGACCTGCTGGCGCGGGTCGCCCAGGCGGACGCCGTTCTTGAGAAAGTCGATGGGCAGAACCACCCCGATGACGCCCCCGCGTTCGGCCAGGTGGCGGATGGTCTGGTCGCTCAGGTGGCGGTCGGGGTGGTTGTCGGGCAGTAAGGCCCTGGCGTTGCTGTGCGAGGCAATGATGGGGCCGGGATAGCTGTCCAGGGCCTCCCGGACGGCTTCTTCGGCCAGATGGCTCAGGTCCAGAATCATCTGCCGGGCGGCCATTTGCCGCAAAAGCGACCGTCCGGCGGCGGTAAACGGTCCCGGCTCGCCTGTGCCGCCGGCGTACTGCGTTCCGGCCCAGGCCGGCCCGATGATGCGCACCCCGGCGGCATACCAGTCAGACACTTCGTCTGGGTGGCGGATGGCGTCGGCCCCTTCCATCAGGATGACCAGCCCCAGCCGGCGGGTTTCCGGCGGCGAAGCCTGCCATTCGGCCAGCCCGGCGGACAGGTCTGCGGCGGAGGTGATGAGGTAAAAGCGGTCCGGGTAACGGCGGGTCAGGCGGTGGTACAGGTGGAGCTGGGCCTGATAAAGCTGGTGCGCCTCCTGCGGCGAGCTGTAACAGCGCACGCGGGAGGGGCCAAGACTGTGCCGGCAGGGCGCGGCGTAGAGGGTGGCAAACACCACAGCGACCTGCCCGGCCTGCCAGTCGGGCCAGCCGAGCATGGCCTGCCCCACCGACGCCGGCAGGTCGGAGCCGGCTTCGCGCGCCCGGTTCCAGGCCACGGAACGGGTGTAGTCCCGGCCCAACACGGCCATATTCCAGGCAATATCTTCATGGGCATCGATGATGAACATAGCGTTTTCCTTTTACCGGAATGTACGAATATTTTACTCGTCTATTCGTCCATTCGTCTATTCGTGAAAAATTCGTGGACGGCTGAGTAGATACAATAAAAAACAGGCGGCTATCCGTAGGGACAGCCGCCTGGGAACCGCCGGTTATCAAAGGCTTATTCTACCAGCGACTTGAAGTAGGCCACCAGGTCATTCAGGTCCTGGTCAGACAGGCGGTCGCCGAAGTTCTGCGGCATGATGTTCGGGGCAAAGCCTTCGGCGATGACGGCGTTGGGATTGAGGACAGATTCTTTGATGTAGTCCTCACCCTTATTGTACACCTGAGTCAGGTCGGGGCCAACTGCGCCGCCCTGGCCGTTGACGGCGTGGCAGGCCACACAGCCCATGGTTTCCTGGAAGATGATGCGGCCGCGCTCCTCCGGCGGTGCGTCGCTGGGCACTTCGGTTAAGGCTTCAGCATCCGGTGCCTCATACTGCCAGTTCATAATGTAGTCTACCAGGTTGTCAATCTGGTCGTTGCGCAGGGGGCCGCCGAATTCAATGCCCCAGGTGGGCATATTCTGGGGCCACTGCGGGTCGGACTTGACCGGACGCCCGCCGGCAATGGTCAGCTTGATATAGGCCGGGAGGCCGCCCTCAAAGCCCAGTTCCTTCATCCGGTTTTCAAAGAACTGGCGGGTATTGAGGGCCGGGGCACGGGCGGTACCCTGCCCGTGCAGGCCGTGACATTCGGCGCAGTACTGGGTAAAGAGAGCGGCGCCTTTTTCCACAGAGCGGGCCTTGAACGCCGCGTCGAACTCGGCGCGGCGGTCGGCATCCTGGATGCCGTTGTAGACCACACCGCTGATGGCAATCAGCACAGCAAAAAGACCGATGAGGATTCTTGAATCAATCATAATGGACCCCGCTTACTCCAGCAGTTCGTAGTTGGAATCTTTGTGGAAGAAGAAGACTTTTTCAAAGGTTCGCTCTTCCAGCTGACCGGTAGTACTGCCTTCCGGTACTTCATCCCAGATAACGGTAACGGTGAACTTCTTCAGGTTGGTCTGCCAGGGTTCGATATCAATGGTGATTTTTCCGTTGAAGAAGTTGTTGTCCGGTTTGGCGCTTTCCCGCTCCACCGCTTCGGCCATTTCGCGCATAATTTCGCCCAATTCGCCGGAGGGGAAGGTGGAGGGGTCTTCGGTAGAAAAGGAGCCAACGGTCAACTGCTCCCACGGGATAGCCCGGACCGGGCCAACACCTTCTTCGGGGATGAATTCCTGCACCAGCTCCACCGGAGGCGGTGCAGTTACTCCCCAGACACCGGTGCCCATGTAGGTCAGGATGACCAGCATGATGATGGTGATAATCCCCACACTGATACCGAACTTGCGGTTCTTTGCCAGCCGGCTGGGGCCAACATCGATGTAAGGTACGGCAAACAGCACCAGGAAAACGATGGTCGGGATGACCACGCCCCACATTGTCTTGTCGCCGAGCTTGAGCATCCCCTGAAGCCACAGGAAGTACCACGGGGCGGTGGTGTGGAGCGGCGTTTTCAGCGGGTCGGCATGGCTTTCCAGCGGCGCGGAGAAGAAGGTAGACACGGCCACCACCATCCCGGCCAGGGCCACGGCGTACCACATCAGCTCGCTGGTGATGAGGTCGGGCAGGAGGTCAATTTTTCGCTTGGCCGCGGCGATTTTTTCCGGCGGTGCTTCGCCTTCTTCGATGACCGCCGGCAGAGAGATGCTGTGCTCGCGGGCCACCTTGTAGTAATGAATGCTGATGAACAGGATAGCCGCCAGCGGAAGCATAAAGACATGCAGGAGGTAGAACCGGAGCAAACCCCCGGCGCCGATGTCCTGCGAGCCGCGCAGAATCAGGTTGGCCTGGTAGCCCACCAGCGGCGCGGCCTCGGCCATACTGGTGCCAATGGTGACCGCCCAGTAAGCCAGCTGGTCCCACGGCAGAAGGTAGCCGCTGAAGCTGAGAAACAGGGTAATCAGCAGGAGCACCACGCCGGTGAGCCAGGTAAACTGGCGGGGATGTTTATACGCGCCGGTAAAATAGACGCGGGCCATATGCAGTGAAACGGCTATCACCATCAGCTCCGCGCCCAGCCGGTGCATATCGCGCATAAACTTGCCCATATTCACATTGCTGAGGATGTTAATCATATCGTAGTAAGCCACTTCCGGCGACGGGGTGTAGTAAACCATCAAAATCAGGCCGGTAATGACTTCTACGGCAAAGAAGAACGTGGAAAACAACCCCAGACGGAAGGTGTGGGTAAACCAGGTAGAACCTTCCTGATAAAACTTGGGCCGGATATGGAGCAAAAACGATTTGACCTGGGCGCGGTAGCGGGGATTGGGTTTTTCGGTGGGAGGGTCGCCCCGCAGGAGCGCCCGCATTTCTTTCAGGCTGATGCCAGCCAGTATGGCGCGTGCCGTCTGGTCGACGGTTTCGGAAACCGCCTCCTTGATGCCTTTGTTCGACACGCTGTCTACAAAACCCTTACCGGGGAATTCCATAACGTTTACGCCTCCTTACTTCAGCAGGGTATGCAGGGGGTTAAGCGACCGGGTCACCCAGGATGCGCTTACCGGTATCGATAATCAACGTGTCGTCACTGCCGACCACCAGCGGCGAGCCATCGGGCGGTGTTTCCTTGACCGTGCCGTCGGGGGCCACAGCCTTGATAACAAACCGGTCCAGACTCCGCCGGGCCGGGCCGGCGATGTAATCGCCGGTGAGCTGGAACTTGGAGCCGTG